>MNYE01000022.1 GCA_001873005.1 Dehalococcoidia bacterium CG2_30_46_9 | reverse complement strand
GTGGCCTCTTCACTTGGACTTGGTGACTATCTCCTGCTAGGACGAGGAGAAGAAGCAAGCAAAGGAAGAACAAAACCAAGCAACTTGGCCAACGCCATGGAAGCGGTAATTGGAGCTATATACCTTGATCAAGGAATGGTTAAAACAAGGAAATTTGTTTTGAGTCGGCTTAGGCCAAGGCTAAGGAAAATAAAGGCGGGAAAAATAACGCTGAATTATAAAGCTTTATTGCAAGAATTTGTTCAAAGAAAAAAGACATTACCTCCGGTTTATCGCTTAGTAGAAATTACAGGTCCGGGTCATGAGAAACAATTTACCGCTGAAGTGATGGTAGGAGATGAGGTATTAGGTAAAGGCACAGGCAAGAACAAAAAATCTGCTGAAATGGAGGCAGCACATTCTGCCTGGGAAGAATTATGGAGAAAGGAGTCCCTCCCAACACCTACCCTTATCTGATGAGGGACAAAAACAGGGTGACCCTCGCGCCCCTCGACAGATAAAGGGTGGGGAGGATGAGGGCCCTGACGAGGAGGCCCTCCCCTCAACCCCCCTTATTTGGCAAGGGACGCGAGGGACGTGAGGTGCAGCTATGGGTAAACGAGATTACAGATGGAGAGAGTCAAAGAAACCGAAGAAAGGCGAAAAGAAAACAAAGCCACTCTCAGAACTCATGCCGCAAGTAGATGTAGAAGTGATTAAGAGGAAGAAAAAAGCCAGCGCCGAGGAAACTGAAGAATAGATATGGCGGCAAGTTGCCTGAAACTCTACTACACTGGAGAACAGACTCTAATGAAACAGGCGCATCTTTCCGTTCGAATATATGGTCATGTGCAAGGTGTCTTTTTCCGTTACTTTGCTCAGGATATAGCGCGAAGATTGGGGCTAAAGGGTTACGTGCGCAACCTATCCAACGGCGATGCCGTGGAAGTGGAAGCTGAGGGAAACAAGCAACAGCTGGAGAAGTTAGTGGAACAACTCAAAATAGGACCGCCAGCAGCTCGGGTCAAGAAGGTGGAAACAAATTGGTCAGATTATACCGGGCAGTTCGACGAGTTTAGAATAAGATATTGAGTCACCAAGGCAAATCCCAAACGATATAGAAAATTAAAAATTAAAGGTCAAAAGTCAAAATGACAACTCAAAATGCAAATTTTTAACCTTTGCTTTGTCATTTTGCATTTTTATTTTTGCTTTTTGCATTTCAAAGAGTTTGTTTAGAGTTTAAAAATTCAGTCTTTATCCTCGAGACGGTTTTGTCCCTCGGCAATAAGTTTCAAATGTTCAGTCTCAATTCGACCCTGAATCAAGTTCAGGGCTTCCAGGTCAACTTCATACGGTTCGCCAATCAAGATTTTGCCACATTCTTCTGCCTTCCCTTTCTTTGGGTCATCGGAATAGAAGAATTTCTGGTGAGCCTCGATGATGCCCAGATCAAAAGGTAAGGTAAAGTGGAGATCAGCAAGCACCTTTTCTATTCCCAATTCATATAAGCTTCCCCATCCCCCCGAACTATCCCTCTGATATTTGCTTACAGGTAGCAAGCTCAAGAGATTCGCGATAGTAAAACGACCAGTATTGCCACATATTCTAAAGGGGGTAACACTGATGAGAAAATCGCTGCGTAACACTATATTAGGAATCCAGAAGCTCTCCACAGCATAGAACTTAGTTAAAGGATTCTCCACTTCAACGAAGATCGAATCTCTGATATCAAGCATAAGCACGCGACGGAAGTTGTACTCTAGAGCTCGATAGACCGGGTAGATTGATTCTCCGCTCGGCGTTCCATCAGCAATAAGGATATCAGCATTACTGACTTTCCTGATACCCTCGATAATGGTGCTCAAAATCTGGGGGCTTGTAGTTACAGGATAAGGGAAAGGATAGCCAGCAAATGGCTTTACTAAAACACGTCTGGCCCAAGATAGTTGCCGTGGGGGCGTAAATACAAATTCAGAGGCATTAACAATCATCTTACAAAGATGGTTTAAGAACCACGATTTCAGCCGTGGCTGGAAGTTCTCCCACCTTAAATTCTACCTCGCTGGAGTCCCACTTCTTGACTTTTTTCTTGCCCTTAAGGAAATCATCAACGCCAGCTATAGGATAGGCACATTTAGGTGTCTTAAAGTGCATGGGAATTATTACTTTTGGTGCTAGCTGCTCGTATACTTGACTGGCTTCACCGGCGTCAATAGTGTAAAAGCCGCCCACGGGGATAAACAGAATATCCATACTCCCAATTTCACTAACCTGCCTCGGGCTAAGCACATGTCCTAAATCGCCCAAATGACAAAGTTTTATGTCATCCAAAGTAAAGCAAAACACAGTATTAGTCCCCCTCTGCTTACCTTGTGAAGCGTCATGATAGGTAGCTACACCTTTAAACTGAATCCCTTTAGCCGTTTTTATACCACTATCTTTTACTACCTCTGGCTTTCCCCGTACAGCAGAAAAGTTGTTGTGGTCACCATGAGCGTGGCTTACCAAAACAACATCACCACTTTCCTCGATAGGAGAATAGTTTATACCTCCTCCTACAGTATAAGGATCAGTAATTATCCTTATCCCGTCTTTAGACGTAATTAAAAAACAGGCATGACCAAGCCATTTTACCTTCATGACAACCTCCTACTAAGTACCCTGAATCAAGTTCAGGGCTAAATTCCAAGCCCCATCCTGAATTAAGTTCAGGACTAAACTTTAAGGAATTAGGATTTAGTGCTTAAAATTTTCGCCAGCTCTACCAGGGTTTTGACACCAACTCCAGTAGCTCCTTTAATAATATAGCCGCTTTCTTTTTCACTAGAGGCTGTGCCGGCTATATCAATATGAACCCAGGGAACATCACCAACGAATTCCGAGAGAAAGAGAGCTGCGGTAATAGCCCCACCATATCTATCGCCGGTATTCTTAATATCAGCGATTTGACTTTTGTTCATCTCTTTATATTCCTCGGGCATGGGCATCTGCCATAATTTCTCTCCGGCTTTGCTGGCAACCTGGAGAACTTTATCCATTAGCTCTTGATTATTGGAAAAAGCACCGCTATATCCTGTTCCCAATGCTATGCGGCAGGCTCCGGTTAAGGTAGCCAGGTCTATCAAAGGAGACAAGCCTTCTTTTACTGCATAGCTTAAAGCGTCAGCCAGGATAAGCCTTCCTTCAGCGTCGGTACTTATCACTTCTATGGTTTTGCCATTCAGGGCTTTTATTATGTCCCCGGGTTTCAGAGCTGTACCACTGGGCAGGTTCTCGGTAGCAGGAATGACAGCGGTAACATTGATCTTAGGTTTCAACTGAGCAATAGCCTTTATCGCCGCCATAGCTGCAGCACCACCCGCCATATCGTCCTTCATTTCACTCAGTCCTTCAGATGGCTTGATGGAAATACCGCCGGAATCGAAAGTTATACCTTTGCCGAGAAAACCAATTGTACTCTTAGATTCTTTATCTCCACTATACCCAAGAGTTATTAGTTTCGGTGGCTCATTGCTTCCTCTGGCTACCGCTAGAAGTGCTCCCATACCCATAGACTCCATATCCTGGGAATCAAAAACTCTAAATTCCAAGTTATGTTTTTCACATATTTCCCGGGCAATATCAGCCATTCTGCCAGGCGTCATATAATTAGCTGGTTCGTTGATCATATCCCGAGCGAGAATGGTAGCTTCTGCCATTATCTTTCCCTCATGAACAGCTTGTTCCAGCCCTGAACTTGATTCAGGGTTACCTTCATCTTTTTCTACAATCAGCAATTCCTTAATATCCTCATATTCAGGTTTTTTATACTTCTGGAAAGTATAAAGACCGAGGAGACTACCCTCTGTTATTGCCTGGCTGGCAGCTTCAGGAGTAATGCCACCAACCCCAGCGCCATGAAGTATTGTAGCCACCTTACAGCAATTCAATTTTCGTAAGGAACGGCAAAAATCTCCGGCTACTCGGCGGGCTTTGTCCAGGTCGAAGTTCTGGCGCTTACCCAATCCAGCAACAGCCACTATCCTTGCCGGCAATTTCCCCAGAGTATGAATAATGCCAACTTCGCCCAACTTGCCCTTGATTTCACCCCGCTTAACAAGCAAACCAACGGCGCCGTCTAAAGCTTTGTCCACAATAGCAGTGGCGCCACCGATTTCCTCCACCCCCTCAAAAAGGTTTACCACAATGGCATCAGCTTCAACCTGAGTTATATTGCCGGCAATAACTTTAATTTCCAAGCTAACCTCTTCCCTGAACTTGCTTCAGGGCTACACAGAGTTTGCTGATTCCAATTTTACTCCGCCGACAACAGAAATTGAAGAGGTTGTGAAAGAAAAACGGACTTCCAAGGGCAAACAGGTTCTAAGATTAGGTTATCAGCTATTTATAACCTTACTAACAGCAATATAGAACTTTTGCCACTCTCCTAACTTCGTATCCAAAATTTCACGCCCTCTCTCAGTCAACTCGTAGCAGCGCCGTCTTTGTTTTTGAGGCACTTGCTGCCACGAGCTTAGCACCAGCCCATCTTCCTCCAAACGGCGCAATGCCGAATATATCGTGCTCGCCTTAAATTTAAGGTAGCCTTGACTCCTTTTCTCCAGCTCCTTAATAATGTGGTAGCCATGCATGGGTAGCTCAGCAATAAGAAAGAGCAATAAAGGCTCCACTGTTCCCCGGAGTAACTCACGAAGATAGTATTGAACCATCATTCTAAATTATATCACCTTAGACTGATTAAATCGCACTATCAAAATTTTCCTGGCAAAATTTCTTGTAATTGTTCCTCTTTGTAATCGCTCTTCCCTGGCCGAAAGGAGTTAAAAAGGAAATTTTACGAGAACTTAAGCAGGATGTTATAATACCATCATAGATGGCAAAGCGAGTTAAATATATTCTTACTGTCCTTGTATTGGTAAGCTTAATTCTGGGGGTTCTTGGCTGTTCTTTATTCTTACCGTCGTCACCAACTACCACACCGGCTCCACCAAATAGTCCAGGACAGCATGCCAACCCCGGGTGGACATTTCCCCAAGGGACTACTACTGCTCCTCTGCCTGATTTGCCCTCTGTGATCGACAAGGTAATGCCTTCGGTAGTTGCTATAAACACGGAGATGGCTGTCTCCAGCCTCTTCGGTCAATACACCCAATCTGCTGCTGGCTCAGGTGTAATCATTGATGCTGCTAACGGATATGTGGTGACCAATAATCATGTAGTAGAAAATGCTCGAAGTGTACAAGTGGAACTCTACGATGGTAAAACTTTC
Source organism: Dehalococcoidia bacterium CG2_30_46_9 (assembly GCA_001873005.1). Taxonomy (GTDB): domain Bacteria; phylum Chloroflexota; class Dehalococcoidia; order GIF9; family AB-539-J10; genus CG2-30-46-9. The sequence goes on along the minus strand of MNYE01000022.1, from coordinate 5,275 downwards.
CCGGCCACAATAGTGGGCACTGATACCTTAACTGATTTGGCAGTGCTCAAGATAGATGCCACAAATCTACCCTATGCCCCGTGGGGAGACTCATCTCAGCTTCGCCTGGGTTATTGGGTAATAGCCATTGGCAACGCTCTGGGGGAAGGAATCTCAGCGTCTGAGGGTATTGTCAGTCGCCTGGATGTCTCAGTGACTGTCGAGGGAAATACTCTTCGTGGTCTAATTCAGACTACCGCACCTATCAATCCAGGTAATAGTGGTGGTCCACTGGTGGATATGGCTGGTGAAGTTATCGGTATCACTAGCGCCAAGATAGCCACAGTAGGTGTTGAAGGAATGGGCTATGCCATAAGCAGCAACAGTGCCAAGCCGATTATTGAAGACCTAATTCACGGACGTCACATTACTCACCCCTGGCTAGGAGTAAGTCTTTATTCTGTAGATGCTTTTGTGGCGGCAGCAAACGGGCTTTCTGTTAACAGAGGAGCACTTATTGTGGATGTAATTGAGGGTAGCCCGGCTGATACTGCTGGACTAAAAAGGGCAGACGTCATAATTCACTTTAAAGACAAAGATATAGTCACTGCTGATGACCTCATCGAGGCAATCCAGAATTGCCAAATTGGCGAGACAGTAGAAATAACTTTTGTGCGGGAGAAAGATACCAAAATAAGTAGAGCTACGATACAGGATAGGCCTACCTAAAAAAATCAAAAGTCAAAGATAAAAAATCAAAAATTTTGCATTTTGCTCTGTATCTTTGCATTTTGCATTTTAATCTTTGATATTGCCAGAAGAATTTCATTACCCGAGATATAATGTTTTTCACTGTAAGCACCATCGGGAGGAGGTGCGTCAAGAAGTTCCCAAGACAAAGTTTCTTGCTTAATATAATCAGCAAAATTTAGCACTACTTGCTTGACTTGCTCCCCTGTCTGATAATAAGTAATGATGTAGTCAGCAACATCAAAGCCAGCAGCACGGCGCATATTTTGCAGACGACGCACAATCTCCCTGCTCATTCCTTCGCAAAGCATTTCAGGAGTCAGTTGGGTATTCAGTGCCACTTGGTATTTAGCGTCACCAGCGACACTATAGCCTGGCATGGAAGAAGTCCTGAGCCCAAAGTCCGAAGTCCGAAGACATAGGACAATTGAGATCTCTTTAATGTTTACCTCGGCTAATATATCATTGGTTAATCTATTCAAAGCTTTTTCTTCCTCTTCAGATTCCACTTTAACCACCATACTTGATAGAGGCTGACGCACCTTAATCCCTGCCTTGGCTCGTGCCGCCCTGCCCAAGCTGGATATTTTCATAGCTAATTCAACGTCTCTGTTCAGTTCATCATCAATCTTAGCTTCATCAGCTACAGGAAAATCAGTCAGATGGACACTTTCTTTCGCTCCGGGGTCAATGGAACGTACCAGGTTTTGATATATTGCCTCAGCGATAAAGGGAGTCAATGGTGCTAGAAGCCGTGACAATGTGACCAAACAGTAATACAAAGTGGAATACGCTGCTAATTTGTCGCCATCGTTCTCACTTTTCCAGAATCGTCGTCGGCTCCTTCTTATGTACCAGTTGGAAAGATCATCAACAAACTTTTCAATCTGGCGTGCTGCTGAAGTTGGGTTATAGTTATCCAGCGCTTTTGTTACCTCGAATGTGAGCCGGTTAAGTTGTGAAATAATCCAGCTATCGAGCAAACTTGTTGACTGAGACTCTTCATCTTGCGAAGACCGAGGTGTAAAGCAATCAATATTGGCATAAAGAGTAAAAAAGGAATAAGAATTCCATAAAGTCGCTAGAAACTTCTTCATGGTCTCGAGAACCATCTCAGTGGAGAAACGATGGTTCTCTTCTGGTGTGGCGGAGACTAACATATACCAGCGTAGGGCATCGGCACCATAACTATTAATCACCGTCTCCGGGTCAACAACATTACCTCTCGATTTGCTCATCTTTTCACCTTGGGCATCAAGAACATGTCCCAAACAAAGGACATTCTTAAAGCAAGGTTCATTAAAGAGCAAAGTAGCTATAGCATGCAAGCTATAGAACCACCCTCGAGTTTGGTCAATAGCTTCGCAAATGAAATCGGCAGGGAAGTTTTCTTTGAATTTATCTTCGTTTTCAAAAGGATAATGCCACTGAGCTATGGGCATAGCTCCAGAATCAAACCAGCAGTCAATTACTTCGGGAACACGTCTCATTTCACCGCCACATTTAGAGCAGGAAAAAAAGACCTTATCTATGTAAGGACGGTGCAAATCCAGAGGGGTTTCTAAACCCTGGAGATTTGCTTTCCTTTTCAATTCATCAACGCTACCAATACATTCACAGTTAGCACAGGAAGAGCAACGCCAGATATTGAGCGGAGTTCCCCAATAACGTTCCCGGGAGAAGGCCCAATCAACGTTATTCTCCAACCAATCGCCGAAACGACCGTACTTGATATAATCAGGATGCCAGTTGATCTCGGCATTCCCTGAGATAAGTCTATCTTTTACCGCCGTCGTTTTGATATACCATGACCTTTTGGCATAGTAGAGAAGAGGCGAATCACAGCGCCAACAAAAAGGATAAGTATGAATAATCTTCTCACTGCGATAAAGTAACTTTCGCAATTTGAGGTCTTCCAGAATAAGAGGGTCAGCATCTTTAACGAATTTGGCAGCAAAGGAATAGCTGCCGCTGATCTTCCCCTCCAGGTCCACAGGTTGAACGAAATCAAGTCCCTTCTCCATTCCAATATTAAAATCTACCTCCCCGAAAGCAGGAGCAATATGAACTATTCCTGTACCTTCTTCCAAAGAAACGAAATCTGCGCCAATCACAGGGTAGGTTAAGCTTTCCTCCGGCTTCTGTGGATTCAACGATGGTAAGCTCAGACGCAGCACGTCGAAATTATGAGGATTGAATAAAGGCTCGTAACGAAGACTTGTCAGCGTTTCCCCGGAAACAATACCGGCTTCGGTATAGTCTTGCAGTTTAATTCTGTCTATTATGGTTCTGGCTAGAATAAGGTAGTCCTGAGGGCAAGCCATAAGGCTATACTCGGCTTGGGGAGCTACTGCCAGAGCAGTATTCCCAGGCAATGTCCATGGCGTAGTTGTCCAAGCGAGAAGATATGTCGGTAGGCCAGGATCGGCGCCAAATTGACACGAAGTGTCATTCCGAGCGTAGCGAGGAATCTCAATGGGATTGCCACGCCCCGACAAGTCGGGGCTCGCAATGACAGGGGGGACCACTTTAAACTTTATGTAAACTGATGGATCTTCTGCGTCTGCGTAGCCCAGGGCTACTTCATGAGAGCTAAGAGAAGTACCACATCTGGGACAATGTGGTGTTACTTTATAGCCTTGATAAACCAGGCCCTTATTCCACAGCTCTTTTATTATCCACCAGCAAGATTCAATATAATCATTATCCATGGTTATATAAGGCTGCTCAATATCCAGCCAGTAACCGATACGCCTGGTCATTGCCTCCCACTCTCTAATATAGCCAAGGGCACTTCGACGGCAATGCTCATTGAACTCCCTTACCCCATAATCCTCAATTTGACTCTTACTGGTGAAACCAAGCGAGTGTTCTACCTCTAACTCCACTGGCAACCCATGGGTATCCCATCCCGCCTTGCGTGGCACATAGTAACCTTTCATCGTCCTGTAGCGACAGATAACATCCTTAAATAGCCGAGACAATACATGATGAACTCCAGGACTTCCATTAGCTGTAGGCGGACCCTCATAAAATACGTAGTGGGGTGCCCCTTTCCTTGCCGCAACACTCCGGGGAAAAATCATATGCTCCTCCCAGAAACGAAGGATGCTCTCTTCTAACTGAGGAAAAATTATTTTGCTATCTACCTTCTGAAACATTGATTAGCTAAGCTTTCGGCGAAATAACTATCTTCCTGTTCTCACCATCACCAATACTTTGAGTTGTTACATCAGGATGGTCTGCCAAAGCTAAATGAATAATACGGCGTTCGTCGGGCGGCATCGGTTCCAAGCTGATAGCACACTTTCTCAATTTAACTTGCTCGGCCAGGTGCAGAGCTAACCTTTGCAAAGATTCACGGCGGCGCCTCTTATAGCCAGCAACGTCAACATTTAAGGGTAACCATGACTTTAGTCGTCCCGCTACTATCAGCCTAGTAATATATTCCAGCGCGGCCAGAGTTTGACCTTGGCGACCAATCAAAATACCCAAATCTTGTCCCTCAATATCTAACACGGCGGGTAAACCAGGGGACGAAACCTTGACTTTGCCCTCTATTCCCATGAATTTCAGTAATGTATCTAAAACTTCCGTGGCTATCTCAATTGCATCCTTAGACATGTGTCGAAGTCAAAAATCAAACATCAAAAATCAAAATGACAGGTCAAAAATGAAAATTATTTTTGCTTTTTGCATTTTAAGTTTTGATTTTCTTTGTTGGCTGGCTTGCCGGACGAATCCTGAGATAACCCCAGCCCATTGTCTTATATTGTATGACAATGCCGATAATATTGGAAACAGCCCAAAAGAGAGCTAGCCCACTGGGGAACGTTAAAGTAAACAAGGCAAACATAAGAGGCATCATCAGCAACATCATGCTATTCATGGACTGTTGCTTAGGGTCAAGAGTAGGTGCTGTGGTCATCTTTTGCTGTACCCACATTGTGGCACCAACTATGATAGCTAGCAGTAACGTAGTATCAGGGCGTCCTAAATCAAGCCAGAGGAAATGGCTACTTACAGGAATGGCCTGACTTACTACTGACCAGGAATAAAGATGGTGAGCCAAATTGAGTAAATTCTCTGGCGTAGTAGCTAAAGCTCTCATAATGCTCTGATAAAGTGCAATCCACACGGGGAACTGAATCAACATAGGCCACATACAGCCAAGTGGACTTATCCTTGCCTCTTTATAAAGCTTCATCATCTCTTGTTGTAGTTTCTCTTTGTTTTTACCATATTTCTTCTGTAATTCTTGCATCTTGGGCTGCATTTCCTGCATAGCTTTAGTAGACTTAGTTTGTCTTGAAGTGAGAGGAAAGAGTATTAAACGGACAACAACCGTAAGACTGATAATAGCTAGCCCAAAACTATGAAATAAGGGATCACTCAGTGCAATCAAGATATTAAGCATCGGGTCAAGAATGATTAAATTCCACAACTCCGCCATGATTATGATTCCCCTTTAGTATTCAAGGGAAGTCTCCAACTTATCCACCCTTTCTCAATATCCAGAGCATATAAACAGTTATCCTGAGCACGA
>MNYE01000064.1:8432-10714 GCA_001873005.1 Dehalococcoidia bacterium CG2_30_46_9 | reverse complement strand
GGGGAAAATATTTTATCTACCATCTCCTCTACATAAGCCGCTCTCTTATAGCGGCGAGTATTCAGCTTCTGTTTGATATCCTCAAGCTGAGAACTGATTCCATCCAGTGCCTTTTGCCTCTTAGCTTTGTCCTTCTCCTCCTTATGAAAACTCTTTATTACAATTGCTCGGCTGGTGTATTTTTCCTTTATAGCTAAACTTGATCTCCCTCTCAACTCCAAAATAGACCCCGTCTCCATTCTTAGCCCTGAAACAAGTTCAGGGCTTTGGAATTCCTCTTCTCCTACACCCCTCATCATTTCCCTCTCCTCTCTGCCTGCCTGGAGGGTACCAAGGTAATTAAGCCCTTTTTCCTTGAGCTTAGCTATATTTGGCTTGGTCATCATCGCCCTATCCCCAATCACTACTATATTGGAAGGTGGGAGAACCTTCCTCAATGAGTTCATATTTTCCTCTATAGCGGTCTTGTCCGAAGTGTCTCCAGAAAGGATACGATGGTAAATAGGAATACCACCCTGAATGGTAAGATTTAGTCCAATGTTTATCTGCTCCTTGTCTGGCCTCTTGTCCCTGCTGTAACCAAAGGTGACAATCTCATCCTGAACTTATTTCAGGATATCATATTCCCCCTCAAAGTACATCGAGGTGATATCATAAAGGATCTTGCTGGGATCAATGCCGAACTTAGTTATCAGATTGAGCGCCATTTCCATATAGATTTCATCGCCATAAGAATAGTCCTAGGTCCTATGTCCTAGGTCAAGACATAGGACCTAGGACTTCCTAACCTAGGACTCGTGTAGTCCTTTGCCCAGTCCTCTACATGATAAAGTGGCTGGGGAGAGGTAAGCCGATTGAGGACGACTATCTCAACTAATTCTCCATGAGGGAGGTCTGTCTCTCTCATTGGGGCATATTTATTTATCACCTTGCTCATCCCAAGGTCGTCCATGATTGGCTTAATCAAAACTACCTCACCAAGGAGTTTAGTAGTGATAGACTCAATCCCTTTAGCTATGGTATGATTTGATAGCATCCTAATCACCTCCTGTGATAAGGATACCCTGAACTTGATTCAGGACTATAATTCAAAATCAGTAAGTGCGAAAGTTGAGCTAAAACAACACTCTTTTTCCCGCACTTGCCACTTTACTGTGGGTGTGTTAAGCTATCAATAAGGAGTAGTTAATAAATTCACTTGAGGATTCACAGCGGTGATGATCGGAAAGGATAACAGGGGGAGCCCTGAAACAAGTTCAGGGTAAAAAGGAGGAAGTATGCCACCTTATGCCTTTTTTCATAAGCAATTTATGCCTTTGTCGGAAGCAAAAATCGGAATTTTAACCCATGCCCTTCACTATGGCACAGCCTGTTTTGATGGCATCCGTGGCAACTGGGATGGTGAGCAAGAAAGATTTTGTCTCTTCCGAGTTGAGGACCACTATAAACGATTGCTTGATGGTTGCCGTCTGCTCAAAATAAAACTTCCTTATTCCCTTGATGAACTGTGTCAGTTGACCATAGAGCTTGTAAAAAGGAGTGGCTATAGAGAAGATGTGTATATTCGGCCTTTGGCCTACAAGAGTTCTGAAACCATAGGGGTTCGGCTCCACGATTTAGAAGACGATTTTCTTATCATCGTGACTACACTTCCCGCTTACCTCAGTAACAGGGGTGCTCGCTGCCGCACTTCATCCTGGCGCCGTGTTGACGATACCATGATTCCAGCGAGGGGTAAGATTTGTGGCATCTATGTGAACAGCGCCCTAGCTAAAACTGAGGCCTGGGAAGACGGCTTTGATGAGGCGATATTGCTGACTCACGATGGGCACGCCGCCGAAGGTAGCGGTGAGAACATCTTCATTGTTAGTAACGGAAAACTTGTCACTCCTTCTCCCTCTGACAATATCCTCCTGGGGATAACTAGGGATACAGTGATAAAGCTAGCTAAAAACGAACTAGGTATAGATACTGTAGAAAGACAAGTGGACCGTAGCGAACTTTATCTTGCTGAGGAGTGTTTCTTAACAGGCACGGCAGCTCATATAGCACCGGTTGTAGAGATTGACCATCGTGCAATAGGCACAGGTGGGATCGGGCCAATAACTATGAAGCTACAGAAGCTCTTCGCTGAGGTGATACTGGGGAGGAATCCTAAGTACTCTGAATGGTACGCCTTCCTAAGCCTGACCCTGAACTTGATTCAGGGTTCGGAGGTAAAAGGGCTCAAAGGTTAGCTAGGAATTGCTCAATTGCCTGGTTAACAGCCTGAGGCTTTTCTA
>MNYE01000064.1:0-8426 GCA_001873005.1 Dehalococcoidia bacterium CG2_30_46_9 | reverse complement strand
CAAGATGAGTACCGCCATTTATCAAGGCGAGTTTTGCCCCTTTAATCTTGGTAGCCAAATAGGAAGCATATTTTGGTGGCGTCATTTCGTCTTCACTGCCACAGATAACCAGGGTAGGTACTTTAATTTTGTCAATCTTATCCATAATGTCAAACTTGTCACAGCAAATGAAATCGTTTAACTGCACGGCGGGTCCCACCTGAGCTATTCTGGCTATCACCTTCTCTCTTACTTCTATTGCAACTCGACTATAGCGAGGTTCAATGAAATTCTTAAGCCAACCGGAGGGGTCTTTAATGCCGTCCCGCATTAAGGAAAGAAACTCTGGAGCTACCCGTAGTCTGGCTCCAGCACCAGTGAGAACAAGAGCTCTAACATCTTTAGGATACGCCAGAGCATACACCTGACAAATAGCACTACCCAGGGAGTGACCAACTAGAACAGGATCAGAATATTTGTGCCCAAGAATATAACTGTGCAGCCAATCAGCGTAATCCTCGACGCTAGTGCAAGGTTCGTCAGGAGTGAGGTGACCAGGAAGGTTAACTGCATCGGTATCAGGAAAATGAGCTATTTGATAGTGCCAGACCTGAGCTGTATTCCCGGAACCGTGTACAAAAATTAGTTTCATTCTTCATCCTCACTTTGCTTCTCTCTTTTCAGGGGAGAGGGCATTTATTGGATTTCGGAATAACGCTGTCTATGAGAGCAGTTTCAAGTGCTTCATCAATGGTCTCTACAAATATGAACTGAAGCTCTTCCTTCACCTCTTGAGGAACCTCTTCTAAATCCTTCTCATTTTCCTTAGGCAAAACTATTTTCTTGAGTCCAGCACGATGGGCTGCCAACACTTTATCTCTTATACCACCGACGGGGAGGATTTTACCCCTTAATGTAATCTCGCCGGTCATGCCGATGTCTTTGCACACTGGCTTTTTATAGAGAGCTGAAATTAAGGCTACTGCCATAGTAACACCAGCAGAAGGGCCGTCTTTAGGAATAGCACCGGCCGGGACATGAATGTGGACGTCGGTCTCTTCGTAGAAGCTCTTTCCAAAATCCGCTGGAGGTGTCCAATTGGCAGTGAGAGAGCGGGCATAAGTAAGTGCCGCCCGTGCCGATTCCTGCATGACCTCACCAAGCCTACCGGTAAGGATGAGGTTGCCCTTTCCGGGAACCAAACTGGCTTCAACAAAGATGATATCACCGCCAGCGGGTGTCCAGGCTAAACCTGTGGCTACACCAACTTCATCAGCTTTTTCCGCCAGTTCGTAATGGAATTTCTCCGCACCAAGGTAATCATGGAGCATTTCTTTCGTAACTACTGTTATCTCTTTTCTCTCCTCGGCTATGCGACGAGCCACTTTGCGACAAATAGTGCCAATTTCCCGTTCTAAATTCCTCACACCTGCTTCCCTGGTATAGTTCCGTATAATGCCAAGTACAGTTTCATCGCTAATCTCAAGTTGCTCTGGCGTTAAGCCATTTTCCTTGAGTTGCTTGGGAATAAGAAACTTCTTAGCAATGTGGAGTTTTTCATTCTCGGTATAGCCAGGGAGCTCAATTACCTCCATCCTGTCTCTCAATGCCGGGGGTACAGGGTCAATGATGTTAGCCGTGGTGATAAACATCACTTTGGATAAGTCGAAAGGGACGTCAAGATAGTGATCAACAAAGGAGAAGTTTTGTTCCGGGTCAAGAACTTCGAGGAGAGCAGCCGCAGGATCTCCCCTGAAATCCACTCCCATCTTATCAATCTCATCAAGCATAAATAGAGGGTTGTTAGACCCGGCACGACGTAACCCCTGGATAATCCTGCCAGGTAAAGCTCCTACATAAGTGCGCCGGTGCCCCCGAATATCAGCCTCATCCCGAATACCACCAAGGGACATGCGAACGAATTTTCTTCCCAAAGCACGAGCAATAGACTGTCCCACGGATGTCTTGCCTGTGCCCGGCGGTCCAACAAAGCACAGGATGGGGCCCTTCGTATCCGGCTTGAGTTTTCGCACTGCGAGATAATCTAGAATCCTTTCCTTAACCTTATCTAGATCATAATGGTCTTCATTGAGAACGCGGGATGCCTGGCTTATGTCCAAATTATCCTCGGTATTTCTTGACCAAGGAAGGTTGGTGAGCCAATCCAAATAGGTGCGCGATACGGTGTATTCAGCCGCCCCCGGTGGCATCTTGGCTAAACGCTCAAGCTCCATTTCGGCCTCTTTATTCGCTTCAGGGGGCAACTTTGCCTCAGCAATCTTCTGCCTTAACTCATTTATTTCGATAGTCCTCTCATCCGTTTCACCTAATTCCTTCTGGATAGCCTTGAGTTGCTCGCGGAGGAAAAATTCTCGTTGGGCTTTAGTCATCTCCTCTTTAGCTTGGGCCTGGATTTTGCTTCCTAGCTCCAGGACCTCTAGTTCACGATTGACAAAGGCAGTTAATTTCTTAATTCTTTCTGTGACATTAATAGTCTCTAAAATCTCCTGTCTTTCTTCAAACTTGAGATTAATATTGGCAGCGATAAAATCAGCCAAGCTTCCTGGGTCAGGTATGTTTAGCACAGCGACATTTAGCTCACTAGGCAAGTTAGGTGCCAGCTCAATCACCCTTTGGAATAGTCCCGTCAAATTCCTTACCAAAGCTTCAAGTTCGGTAGTTTGTTCCACCTTATCCTCAATCACCTCAACTTTAGCCTTCAAATAAGGCTCAGTCTGGGTAATTTTTTTCAACTTAATACGGGAAATTCCTTGTAGGAAGACGCGAATTGAGCCGTCAGGCATCTTAAACATGCGAACAATGAGGGTGGCGATGCCTACTGAGTAAAGCTCGGTAGCTTTCTTGACCTCTGGCCGCGGAGCAAAGATGCCAATGAGCTTGTCTCCAGCAGCAGCATCGTCTATGAGCTTGATTATTTTCCCTTCTGCTGTGGCCAAGGGAACAATGAGGGAGGGGTAAATCACAGCCTCTTGCTGGCTAAGAATAGGCAATTCCTCAGGAATATGGAATTTCTCTACCGTTTTTTCTTTCCTCTCTCCAGTAATAATCATCGCTACCTTTTGTTACTTGCCTTTACGCCTTTCTGTGTGATTTCTTTCTCCTAGTTTGGGCAAGATAACTTCCAAGAAACCAGCGTTGTAAAAGGCCTCAATTTGTTCAACATCCACATTTGCCGGCAAGGTAATATTTCGCTCGAAAGGTCCCCACAGAATCTCCATCTGGGAATAGGTTCGCTTAATGCCTTGTTTGATATCTCGCCTTTCACCTCTGACCGTGAGAATATTATTCTGAGCCAATACCTCGATTTCATCTTGCTTAATACCAGCTAACTCGACCAGGACTACCACATTCTCATCTGTTTCATAAACATCAATAGCTGGTTGCCAGGTTCGGGGGGAAAAGCGCACCATGGGTGGTTTGCGGCTGACCACCTCCTCTATAAGCCATTCCATCTCTCTTTGTATGTTGACAACCCATCCTTGTGAACCACTAGCCATCGCTTTCTCCTAGGCTAAAATTTCTAAGATCCCCTGCCGTATCATCTTAATGGCAATGGCAGCCAAAAGCAAACTAACTACTTTTGATATAGCCACAGTGCCACTATTCCCCAAGAATTTTATCACTCTGTCCACCTGCCGAAAAAGAATCCAGGCTATCGCCATATTGAGAACGAAGGAAAACAGCACTATAAAGATGGAATACTGGTCAATCAATATAAGTAAGGTGGTCAACACTGCCGGCCCCACAACTAGTGGTGTGCCCAGAGGGACTACTCCGATGGTCTCAATCATTGGTGAAGCTTGAAATTCCACCATCTTGCCGGTAGCTAAGTCTTTGACTGACAAAACCAGTAAAATAAGTCCGCCAGCTACGAGGAAATCGGCTACCTCTATGCCCAGAAACAGGAAAATGGCTTTCCCGATAGCGCTAAACCCCAGACCCAGGCCCAGAGCAGTGAGCATTGCTAGTCTTACTGTGCGACTTCGTTCCCGCGTTTTCATCTCTCTTGTTAAAGAAAACAGGATGGGAAGAACGCCCACGGAGTCCATAGCCACAAAAAGAGGGACAAAGGTCAAACCTAGCTCTCGAAAGATATTTACCAAAGTCCTTTCACTCTTACCAGATCCTTCGCTTCGCTCAGGATTTCGGCTCGGCTCACCACAATGACGGAGAGCAACCATTCTTAAAAAATAGCGATTGAAATTACTCTATCATCGGGGGCCAGTGTCATCAATCGCACCCCGCTACCGTTCCTGCTTTGAGTGGAAACCTGTTCCATAGGGATGCATACTATATTTCCCTTGGCGGATAGAATTACAAGGGAACCTTGTTTGGAGACAATCATAGATGCCGCTATCTTACCAGTTTTCTGATTAACTTTATGCGCTCGTACCCCCTTGCCACCCCGATTATGAGTAGGATAATTCTTTGCTGGAGTTAACTTACCAAAACCGTTTCCAGTTATTGTAAATACATAGACTTCAGACTTTTCGGGCAAATCGAAAAGGCCCCTCATTGCTTTTATACTTGCCCGATTCTTCGCCTGCGGCGTAGCAGGAATAATATCCATACCGACAACGCAGTCGCTTATGAGACGAATGCCACGAACACCCCCGCTGTTGCGAGATAATATCCTTAAGTTTTTTACCTTAAATCTAATAGCTTGCCCATTCTGAGTTACTAGGATAGCCTCATCTTCATCACTAGCCACTCTAGCCGATATGAGCAAATCGTTACTTCTAAGCACAATGGCTTTAACTCCGTTTCTCCTGATTGAGCTGAATTCCTCTAAAGAAACCTTCTTCACAATAGCATCTTTGGTGGCCATTAAAACATAGGCGGAGGAGGCACCCTCACGTCCCTCGCCCTGTAATCCTCCTAAATCCCCCTTTAGAAAAGGGGGACTAAGAGGGATTGGCCCCCTTTCACCCTCTCCCGTCGAGGGAGAGGGCATTTTGTGGCCAAGGGCGTGAGGGGCGATAGGGAGTAGTGCCGTCACCTCATCCTTCAGGTCAACGGGCAGTAGATTAACCAAAGCTAAACCTTTGGCACCTCGAGTGGACTCCTCGGGAAGCTCATAGCATTTGAGTGGATAGACCTTGCCTCTACTAGTAAAGAAAAGCAGGTCGTCATGAGTATCGGCTACAAGAATATGCCCTGCTATGTCGGACTTGAGAGTCACCATCCCTATGATACCTTTGCCGCCACGGTGCTGTAGGTGATAAGTCCCGAGAGAGATTCTCTTGATGAATCCTTGCTTGGTCAGGGTAATGAGCATCTTCTCGTGAGGAATAAGATCCTCCTGGCTGAACTCAGAAGCTTCCTCTTCGCTTATCAGGGTGCGGCGAGAGTCACCATATTTGGATTTAATTTCCTTAACGTCCTGCGCAATAAGCGCCAGTATCTTACCGGGGCTGGCTAGTAAATCCTCGAGGTAAGAGATATTTTTAATTACCTCGCTATATTCCTGGAGATATTTCTCTTGCTCCATATGGGCTAAACGGCGAAGCGGCATATCAAGAATAGCTTGAGCTTGGACTAGAGTAAAATTAAAGGTTTGCATTAAGTTAGTACGGGCAGAATCAGGAGTTTCCGACTGCCGAATGGTCTTAATCACCTCTTCTAGATTATCTAGAGTAATTCGAAAACCTTCGAGGATATGAGCTCTGTCCTTTGCCTTGTTAAGTTCAAATTGAGAGCATCTCTTAATTACTTCGGAGCGAAAATCAATATAGCAGGTTAAGGCTTCTTTTAGACTGAGTAACTTTGGTTGTCCATTGACCAGGGCAACCATATTTATGAAAAAGGCGGACTGCATTGGGGTATTCTTGTAGAGATTATTTAATATTCGCTCAGGTTCGACTTCCTTCTTGAGCTCAATAACAATGCGCATGCCTTCTCTATCTGATTCATCACGTACTTCGGCTATGCCAGCGATTTTTCTTTCCTTAGCCAGATTGGCTATTCTTTCCACCAAGGCGGCCTTATTTACTTGATAGGGAAGCTCAGTAACAACTATCTGCCGTCGGCCTCCCTTTAAACTCACCGCTGTCACTTTAGCCCGAACTACGACTTTACCCAGACCGCCAGCATAACCACTTTCTATGCCTTCTTTGCCTAAAATAATCCCCCCGGTGGGAAAATCAGGACCTTTAACAAATTGTGCCAACTCGCCTATGGTAGCTTGTGGATTATCAACCAGGTAGACAATAGCATCGCATATCTCCCCAAGGTTATGTGGTGGGATATTAGTTGCTATACCCACAGCTATGCCCGTAGAACCATTAACTAACAAATTAGGCAATCTTGTCGGCAAGACTGAAGGCTCCTTGAGAGAGTCATCGAAATTGGGGACAAAGTCAACAGTGCTCTTATCAATATCAAGTAACATTTCCTTGGTGATTTCGGCAAGACGGGCCTCGGTATACCTCATTGCTGCGGGAGGGTCATTATCAATGCTGCCAAAATTGCCTTGTCCATCAACCAGAACATATCTCAAGGAAAAATCTTGTGCCATGCGCACCATAGCTTCATATACTGGTGCATCGCCATGAGGGTGATATTTTCCCATAACTTCACCAACAATACGGGCACTCTTTTTATAAGGGCTATTATGGTGTAACCCCAGTTCGTTCATGGCATACAAAATACGTCTTTGCACCGGTTTAAGACCATCACGTACATCAGGCAATGCCCGGGAGACGATAACGCTCATGGCGTAGTCGAGATAGGAGCTCTTCATCTCCTCTTCGATATTAATAGGCTTTATTATTCCTACTTCCATCTTAAACAAGCCCCTTTGAAATGCAAAAAGCAAAAATAAAAATGCAAAATGATAGAGCAAAAGTTAAAAAATTTGCATTTTGAGTTGTCATTTTGACTTTTGACCTTTGATTTTTAATTTTCCATTTCATCGCTTCCTTCGTTTTCCCCTGAAAAAATTGACTCTGAACTTATTTCAGAGACAGTGAAACCCTCTAAGTCGGACTCCTCTCTCTCGCCGGGATGTTCAATTTCTTTAGTTCCCTCACGTCCCTCGCCAGATAAGGGGTAGGGTGGACGAGGGCCACCTTCTTCTTGCTCCTCTTCCTCACGTCCCTCGCCAGATAAGGGGTGGAGAGAGGAGGGCCTCCCTTTAGCATAAGAGCGGAGGGCAGCAACACTTTTACCCTGAACTTGTTTCAGGGGAAAGGAAAGGCATCCTGCCTGACTGGGATGCTGATACACTTCTTTAATAATCACAGACAGATCATCATCGCCTACCTTTAGAATAGCGGTATCATATCTGTTACCGCCCTTTATCAATTTGATGAGCCGCAGGGCATGTTTGGGCTCAACTTCTCCGACGTATTCCCCTTGCTCACTTTCCACAATCAAGCGTTGCCCTTCCACTCTTAATTGTACCCGATCGCCAACAATCAATCGGGCAAATCCTTCACTTCGTTCAAGGACATCCCTTGAAGCCATATTGTGGAGTTTTGCTACCCCGGCTTTGCCCATCTCGGTAACAAAGAGGTCAGGAGCAAGGGCAAGTATGGTTTTGCTACTTGACTTGGTTTCGACTCTAGACTCCCCACTCTCTGTCACTGCCGTAGACTGAGACAGGCTTATCCCGAACTTGATTCGGGACAGATTCTTTTTGGCAATAGTATTGTCAGGGGCAAGCTCCAAAGCTTTGGCGTAAGCTTCCTTAGCTCTAACAAGGTCCCCTAATTCTATTAACGCTCTGCCAAGACGATTATAGGCTTCGACATCTGCGGCAAACCTTTCAATAATATCCTGGTTTACCATCTCGGCCTCTTCCCAACGACCTTGAACTGCCAATTCCACAGCCTTCTGGCTTAGTTGCCGATGCAATTTGGCCTCTTCTTCCTCTTTGTAATAAGGTAACATGATACTTACTCCCGATTGCCATCGAGTTCAAAGGCTTTGTGCAATGCCCGAACAGCATCCTTAACTTTATTCTCGGAGATGATACAGGTTATTCTTATCTCCGAAGTAGTAATTAACTGGATATTGATGCCTTCTTCGTAAAGCGCGCGGAACATTCTGGCAGCATAGCCCGGCGTGTTTTGCATGCCGGTGCCTACAATACTAATCTTAGCTGAGGTGGCATCAGCAGTGCATTGTTTCGCACCGAGGAACTTCGCCACTGGTTCCACAATAGACATTGCCCTGTCTAGATCAGTTTGAGCCACCGTGAAGGTAAGGTCGGTAATATTTTGGACACTAGCATTTTGCACAATAGTATCCACACTTATGTTTGCTTTGGCCAGGGACTCAAAGATACTCATGGCAACACCGGGCTTGTCAGGCACGCCAATGACAGTTATCTTAGCCACATTGGTATCATGAGCAATACCTCTTACTTTATTTCTCACTTCCATGGAAGCCTCCTTACGTCCTTCCATATTGTCATGCATACG
>MNYE01000102.1 GCA_001873005.1 Dehalococcoidia bacterium CG2_30_46_9 | reverse complement strand
AACTTTGTGCCCAAGTAAGTTTCATAAGTATTGCCCAAGATATTGGAAGTGAACTTGCGGAAGGAAATATTGTTCATCTCTTCCATAATTCTCTCCAGAATATCATTGGGAATAGACACTTGCTCACAAATATGCCCAGGCTGAAATAGAGTAGTATTGTGGCGCTCATCCATCCTGTGAGAGAGGTCAATAAAGTCTCTCACAAGGTCATCGGGATGTGCATAAGCTCCTCTTTTGCGGTGATTACTAAGAATCGCGTCTATAACATCGTAAGTTAACAAGACTTCCTTGTCATCGGCATAGCGAATTAAAATTAAACGATCCAAGATACGCTGGACAGCTGCTATTAACTTATCAAAATCTAAACTACCATTAGTTTGAAGAATAGGGTTAGATAAGTTGTGCTGATAGATAGAATTGGCTAATTGAAGCCGCCAACTTTGTAGGGAGGCAAGAAATTTCTCATCAACATCCCTGATCTCCAATTGTCTTTCCGACGCTTGAATGCTGCCAGACCTTACCCTCTCTGGGGATAAGCGTAACAACTCAGGTAAGCGAGCTAAATAATCGGTGGGCCTATCAAAAGCTAGAATAAGGCGCTCATGGTCAGCATTGAAAACGTGAAGACACTCAAAATTAGTAAGAATGCAGTAAGGTATCTTCTTAGCACGGGCATACTTGAACAATTGTTTTTCCTCCAAGGTGCGGTCATACTTACGTTCAGTGGAAGGAGTTAAAGTTCCAAACCTTTTAGCTTCTAGCATCATGACAGGCTGGTAAGCAACCTCCAATCCAACGTCAACATAACCAGCTCCCCGAATATAACCTTCCCGGTGATATGTAGTAGCGTGCTGTGGGTCTTCTCTCCACACATCCCAACCAAGGTAAGAGAAAAGCCAATCTACATAATTTGCCCGGACATCAGCCTCAGATTGAGTCTTGTTGGTCTCATACCTATATTTTTCGATTAACTGGCTGATTTGCTCTTCGATTGACATGTTAACCTAGCCTGCTATTGCCCCTCCAAATCTGCCGACTTATGAAATTAAGACTGAACGAGCTCCTGTCACCTTAATTGCCTTTATTATCAAGATTCGGCTATTCCTGTTGACACTTTACCTTCCCATATTCGATATACTTTGCTAGGAACTCTTTGAAGAAGGCTTTGATTTCATCGAGTTCTTGTTTTTTAACTTTGTTAATTTTCGAGACGTTATACTGCCTGCTATGAAAGTGTTGAAACTTATTCATGAACGCCATTGCATCAGCAGCGTCCAGAATCTTAGCTTTTATAAACTCAAACAGTGTCATGGCGTCTGATAAGAGTGTATTTGCCTGCTGTCCAACGCTACTGGTTAAGAAATTCAATCCTCCGTAGATAGTAAGGTAAGACTGCACAGCAGAGGGTGCAGCAAGCGCATCATATAGGAAATTTAGAGCCCCCAATACCCTATCTCTTTCAGTTGCCCTAAGTCCCTTAAGTGAACTACCCACTGTCTTTAGGAGGCTTAAATCTAAATTGTCCAATTTAGGAGGAATAGGCCTGAGCTTGATGTTCAAGAGATTTTCGCCAGGTTCTAGCTTTATCGTCATTGTTCTCCCTTTTCCAACACCTTTCTGGAGTCATGGTTTTGCTTTGGCACTGTGTGCTACGCCTAGCTCAAAATTAAACCGACAATGAGATTCTAACCCTAAAAGTCCAAGGAATGCCTTTGTAAGAAACTCAGCCCTGTCATGGACTTTCCTTCTATCATTGCAGAGAACGGTTACAGAAAGCTGGGTTTTATTTTCTAGCTGTTTTTCAAACGTAACGAGCTCATCTTCTCCGATTCTGAAGTCAGCAATCCCTATCTTGTTCTTTATCTTTTCGTATTCGACCTGAGGCTCAACTATAGCCTCAACCTTCCATAGGTCTTCCTGACCATTCGTCATAGTAATACCCATATAACGCCAGTAAACCTCTTATCGTTTTTCATATCTCGTATCTCCTTAGAGACTCAATAAGCAATTAAGTGATGAGCAACTTTCCATAATTACACCATCAATCATCGCACGCCAATCTGCGGTTGAGAAACAGACTGGATTTGAGAAAGAGTAACACCTCTCTGAACTCCTGCCGCCAGCAGGCTGGCGATATATTGATTCAAGCTCACTCCCTCTCGCTTCGCAGCGTGAGCTAGAGTGCGATGAAGACTTTTGGGGATTCTCACTAGAATTTTTCCGCTATATTCTTCCATATCTCTGGGCAGAGGAATATCCTGACCCATTTCGTAAGTCCCCTTGATCCATACCTGCCGGGCATCCTCAATAGCTTCAAAAGCCTCGTCAATAGTCTCAGCTTGGGTCATGCATCCAGGTAATTCCTCAATCTCAGCTACATAACCACCATCAGGGTCAGGATGTATAGTAATGGGGTAACGCAAGTTTAAGTAGAATTTTAAGTCTTTACGCTCCATGTCGTTTCTCATGCCATTCCTCCAATTCCAAATTATCGACAATCATGCTCACATAGCGTCTTTTCACATTCCGCCCTTTTACTGTCGGAATAGTTTTGCCTCGATGACCCGGCTTGGCAAAAAATCGATGGCTGCCTCCCGCAGAAGAGTGCTATTCATAGCCAAATGCCCCTAATACCTTAGCCACATCCTGGAACGAAACCTCCGGCGGCTTTCTTAGGAATTTCTCTACTAGTTTATCAAGCTCGCTCATTCATAATCATAGTATATGATACCATATATAGTATCATATTTCAATAGGGTTCAGACGAACATCTAATAATGAAATCTTTATGCTTTCGTATATAAGGGATGAGCCCGCCTTCTTCAAGAATAGCAAGCATAAACGATGGTGTTTTGCTTGAGCGAAGTCTGGCACCGGAGGAAAGGAGGCCCTCCCCACTTCCCACCTTATTTGGCAAGGGACGTGAGGTCAAATTGGTAATCAGACCATCACTCAAATTTATCTCTAGTTCGTCTCCGTCAGCAATTTTATCAGTATCACAGAGCAGGACAGGCATACCTTGATTTATAGCGTTGCGGAAAAAGATGCGAGCTACCGACTTAGCTAAAACGGCACTTATTCCTGACATTTTGATGACTAGAGGAGCGTGTTCTCGGCTAGAACCAAGACCAAAATTTCTCCCTGCCACGAGAAAATCACCTGGCTCAACTCTTGCACAAAAACTGGGAGCGACATCCTCCAAAATATGCTTGGCTAATTCGGGCAGGTTGCTCCTCAGGTGAGCAAATCTGCCAGGAATTATGTCATCCGTAGAGATATTGTTACCCAATTTAATAGCTTTGCCTTTGAGATTGCTTTGCTTCGCTCGCAATGACACTAAACCTCCCTGGGGTCAGTAATTTCTCCCCTCAAGGCTGAGGCAGCAGCAGTAGCTGGACTAGCCAAGTATATCATAGCATTAGGATTGCCCATCCTCCCCTTGAAGTTACGATTAGCTGTAGAAAGGCAAACTTCACCATCTCCTGGTATCCCCTGGTGAAGACCAAGACAAGCGGCACAACCCGGTGGCAAAATAACCGCCCCTGAGTCAATTAAAGCTCCAATATAGCCTTTCTCGATTGCTTGTGCCAGCACTTGTCTTGAAGCCGGCGCAATCAGCAATCTGGTATCAAGATGCCTCTTCTTGCCCTCAAGAATACTACTAGCTATGGCTAAGTCCTCCAGCCGTCCGTTCGTGCAGGTACCGATAAACACTTGATGAATTCGAATTCCTCTCGCTTTGCTTACGGCAAAGACTCTATCCACAG
This sequence comes from Dehalococcoidia bacterium CG2_30_46_9, assembly GCA_001873005.1. Classification (GTDB taxonomy): domain Bacteria; phylum Chloroflexota; class Dehalococcoidia; order GIF9; family AB-539-J10; genus CG2-30-46-9. The sequence goes on along the minus strand of MNYE01000102.1, from coordinate 7,169 downwards.
CATCAGGGTAGGAGAGCATTGGTTCAAGCTCATTAAGGTTAACCGATATTACTTGTTCATAAACTGCCTTGGCATTAGTATATAATGGTTTATAGCCATCGCCCCGTCCTTGCGCTGTTAAAAAATTGTGAGTGATTTCATCACTGGGAAACAAGCCAACTTTAGCTCCAGTCTCTACTGCCATATTGGCTATAGTTAGACGCTGTGACATAGTCATTTGGGATAAAGCTTCACCACCAAATTCCAGAGCTTTGTAAGTAGCACCATCAGCACCAATTTGCCCTATAAGGTACAAAATCAGGTCCTTAGCATAGACCCCTTCAGGAAAAGTCCCCCTGAGATCAATCAAAAAACTTTCCGGAACACGGAACCAGGTTTTACCTAGTGCCAGAATCACAGCCACATCGCTGGAACCCATACCAGTAGCAAAAGCTCCTAAAGCACCAGCGGTGACGGTATGAGAATCTGCTCCGACAATGATATCCCCGGGATTAGCAAAATGCTCTGCTACCAACTGGTGACATATTCCGCTACCAACCTCAAAAAGGGCGCTGCCCGTTTCCTTAGCAAACTGACGCAAAAAGGCATGGTCATTGGAAAGCTGCTGACTCGGGCTGGGGGCGGCGTGGTCAAGAAATACTGCTGTCTTCTGCGACTCAGCTAAAACTCCAAAACCACTTTCCTGGAACTGCCTTATGGTCAAAGGTCCAGTGGTATCCTGGACAAAGACTAAATCCACGGGAGCAATTACGATATCACCAGCTCGAACATCACTCTGAGATTTAAGGCTTAGAATCTTTTCTGCCAGCGTCTTACCCATTCACAACTAAGCGATTATCGCTATCACATCTCCTGCTTTTACATTATCACCGGGCTTGAATCTTATAGCTTTAATTTTGCCACTTTCAGGAGCAGAGAGAATGTTTTGCATTTTCATAGCTTCCAGAATAGCGACCGGGGCACCAGCGTCAACATAATCCCCTTCCTTTACGGAAATGCCAATTATCAAGCCTGGCATTGGCGCCGTCAACTTTGTTTCACCTTCAGCTACTTTTACCTTTTCAGTGGCAGGCGCAGTCTCTTCTTTTGTTGCTGGTTTTAAAGGGAGGGCCTCATCCACCCTACCCCTCATCTGGCGAGGGACGGGAGGTGCTTCCTGGGCATATTTCCACCTGAGGAACTTCATTCCAGTAGTAGGATAAAGAGCATAAATAAGGACATCACCAATATCTCGGGCAATGTTTTTAGTCGCCTCCCTTGCCTTATCCAACTCAGGCGGTAAAATATCGGCGGCTCGACAGGTGATAGGTTTATCACCGCGCTCGTAGCCTTTAAGAACTATTTTCTGCACCTCAGTATCAATGGAAACTGGTGGCTTACCATAGAGACCATAAACATAATCTTTCACCTCTTGGGAAATCATCTTATATCTGCCAAAAAGAACATTCTGAACAGCCTGGGCCCCTACGATTTGGCTGGTGGGGGTAACCAAAGGTGGATAACCCAGCTCTTTACGAGTCTTGGGTAGTTCGGCATATACCTCAGGCAAGCGGTCAAGGGCATTAGCTTCTTTTAGCTGTGCTACCATATTAGTAAACATACCGCCAGGGATATGATGTCCCAGTACCCCGCTATCTATTACTGACATCTTGGTGTTATCCCAGAATTCACGGTACTTAGGAGCTATGGATTCAAAATATTCATCTAACTTGAGGAGAAATTCCAAGTCGAGCCCAGTATCTCGGGAGGTTCTCTGGAAGGCTACCACAATTGGCTCTATCGCAGGGTGAGCAGTCCGTAAGGCGAAGGGAGCAATGCAGGTATCAATGATATCTACCCCAGCTTCAATAGCCTTCAAGTAACTCATGCATGCCATTCCACTGGTGAAATGGCTATGAAGATCAACGGGTATCTTCAGAGCCTTCTTCAGCGCCGTGACCAAGCTGTAGGCGTCATCTGGAGCTATAAGTCCAGCCATATCTTTAATGCACAAGCTATCCGCCCCCATATCCTGAATTAGGAGGGCTTTCTTAACATAATAATCAATATTGTAAATGGGTCCACCTAGTTTTGGTTCAGTAAGTGAATAACACAATGCTCCCTGAACATGCTTGCCACAGTTTTTAATAACTTTGAAAGCGGTTTCAAAGTTACGTTCATCATTGACAGCGTCAAAGACGCGGAAGATATCAATGCCACAATCAGCAGCATGGTGGATAAAGGCGGTGACCACGTCATCAGCGTAATTACGGTAGCCCACCAGATTTTGACCCCGAAGTAGCATTTGAAGCGGAGTGTAATGCATCAACCTCTTCAGTATGCGGATTCTCTCCCAAGGATCTTCATTTAGAAATCGAGTCATGACGTCAAAAGTAGCTCCGCCCCATACCTCCATGGACCAAAAGCCAGCCTTATCCATCTCTGGGGCAATAGCACTCAAGTCCTCAGTTCGCACTCGTGTAGCTAGCAGGGATTGGTGCCCGTCTCTAAAGGTAAGGTCAGTGATTTTCAGTGGATTTCTATTGTTGGTTAAACTCATGCTATAACATCCTGTCAACTATTTTCGCTCGTTTCAATCTTTTGGGCATTCAATTCTTCTCATTAGCACTTCCTTTTCTATAGGGGAATGTTGCCATGCTTCTTAGGAGGGTTTTTAACTTCTTTTCCCTGGAGCATCTCCAGAGCTCTAATCACTTTAGAGCGTGTTGTTCTGGGGTCAATTACATCATCAATATAACCTCTCGCTGCCGCCACATAGGGATTGGCAAATTTATCTCTATATCCCTGAATCAGTCGCTGTCTAGTCTCGGCAGGATTTTCCGATTTACTTATCTCATTGCGAAAGACAATGTTAACCGCCCCCTCAGGACCCATCACAGCAATCTCTGCCGTGGGCCAGGCATAACAAATATCTCCTCTTAAACTCTTACTGCTCATAGCCACATAAGCTCCCCCATATGCCTTACGGGTAATTATGCTCACCTTGGGCACAGTAGCCTCTGAGTAAGCAAAAAGGAGTTTGGCCCCGTGTCTGATAATACCTCTGAATTCCTGATCTGTTCCCGGCATATAACCGGGGACGTCAACGAAAGTGACCAAGGGGATATTAAAACAGTCACAGGTGCGCACAAACCTGGCGGCTTTATCAGAGGCATCTATATCTAAAACACCAGCTAAATGCATGGGTTGATTAGCTAAGATACCTATGCTTCGCCCTCCTAGCCGGGCAAAGCCAACAACAAAGTTACGAGCAAACCTTCCATGAACTTCAAGGAAATCACCATTATCCACCACTTTGGTTATGATTTGCCTCATATTGTATGGTTTGGTATGTTCTAGAGGGACAATATGAAGCAATTCCTCACTAATGCGGTTTGGGTCATCGCCAGTGTTGATTACTGATGGTGTTTCTTTATAACTCTGAGGAAGGAAACCAAGCAATTTACGCACCAACCTAAAGCATTCTTCTTCACTATCAAGAGCGAAATGAGCATTCCCACTCTTGGTGGCATTGACTAAAGCCCCACCCAATTCCTCTAAGGTCACCTCCTCACCAGTTACCGATTTAACTACTTCAGACCCAGTGATATAACTCTGTCCTATACCTTTAACCATAAAGACAAAGTCAGTAATGGCTGGGGAATAGACAGCGCCCCCGGCGGTAGGTCCCACTATCACCGAAATTTGAGGCACCGTCCCCGAATATAGGGTATTGTGGGTAAAGATATTTCCATAAGCGGTGAGGCTATCAGCACCTTCTTGAATGCGTGCCCCACCCGAGTCAAGTATGCCCACAAAAGGAGCACCATTCATGGCGGATAAATCCATTACTTGGCAAATCTTCTGGGAAGCTACCTCTGACAGCGAGCCACCAAGAACAGTGAAATCCTGAGAAAAGGCAAAGGTAAGTCGGTTGTTGACCTTGCCATAACCAGTAACCACCGAATCGCCAAGAAAGCGTGTCTCCGCCATTCCGAAGTCGGTGCAACGATGGATAACAAAGGGGTCGATTTCCTGGAAGGTTCCGGGATCAAAGAGAAGAGCGATTCTTTCCCTGGCAGTTAGTTTCCCTTTGGCATGTTGTGCCTCAATGCGCTTAGGACCACCACCTGCCTTAGCCTCCTCTCTAAGTTTATTTAATTCAGCTAGCTTTTCCTCAATTTCCATTTCCTCTCCTTGTGTTAGTTACTTAGCCTGCTATTTTAATCGCTTTTCCTGCTATAATCAATAGAGCGATTTCAATCCCTATAAAAGATGGGTTGACCTGTGGCGGGGGGATTGAAATGGCATTTAATCGGAGGAAAATGGGTACCAAGACAAGTGCTTTTGGTTCTCCGGGAAGAATTAACCACGATTCCACCGCGTTTTATGCCAGCAGATTATATGAGGGATTACCCAAGGAAGAGTCTATTAACTATGTAGAGAATCCTATCCCCTCTGAATTTCTGAATGGAATCTTTTGCAAATCAAGTGAAAAAATGGCAGAACTACCTGATAATAGTGTTCATCTGATGGTTACTTCTCCGCCTTACAACGTAGGAAAGGAGTATGATGAGAATATCACTTTACATGAGTATAGAGAATTTCTGAAAAGGGTATGGAGCGAGGTTAGAAGAGTTCTTGTGCCAGGTGGAAGAGCATGTATTAATATCGCTAATCTAGGAAGAAAGCCATATATCCCGCTCCATGCCTTTATTGTGGAAGATATGCTTGATTTAGGATTTTTGATGAGGGGTGAAATCATCTGGAATAAAGCCTCAAGTGGTAGTCCTTCAACCGCTTCCGCAGAGCCAGCAACAAAAGTTGGACATCCGGCACCATTTCCAGTGGAATTGCCTTATAGACTAATTCAACTTTATACCTTTGAGGGAGAAATTGTTTTAGACCCTTTTATAGGAAGTGGACAGGCTGCCATTGCAGCGATAAAAACGCGACGCCACTATGTTGGATACGAGATAAAAGAGGAGTATGTAAAATTGGCGGAAAGGCGAATTAAGGAATTTTCTTTAGCTTTTAATGCTCCTAAATTGTTTGTCCTGACCCTGAACTTGATTCAGGGGATTCAGGATGAGGGGAAAAAGTCCTAAGAGGGTAAAATATCATAGTAAGTGGATGGAATAATGGCGGAATATATACCGCTTCATGACAATAGATTGAAATCCTTGGGCTCTACGCAATGCGGTAAGAGTATATTTTATTGGGGCAAACGAACGTATATTATGGGCATTATCAATCTTTCTCCCGATTCCTTCTCTGGCGATGGCCTAAAAAGTATTGAAGCAGCGATAGCTAAAGCAAAACGCATGGCTGATGAAGGGGCGGACATAATAGATGTCGGTGGCGAATCTACACGTCCAGACTCTAAACCAATCCCTATTGACGAAGAACTGGAGCGCGTCATTCCAGTTTTAGAAAAACTGAGCCGGGAAATGTCATTGCCTCTGAGTGTGGATACTTATAAGCTGGAGCTAGCGCAACGGGCTTTGGACGCCGGAGCCAACATGATAAACGATATCTGGGGACTGAAGCGCGAGCCAAAATTGGCTGAATTGGCTGCCCAAAGAAAGGTGCCGATTGTCTTGATGAGCAACCAGCGCGATTCAAGGGAAAGGAGGCCCTCACCTCAACACCCCTTATCTGGCGAGGGACGTCAGGACATTATAGCTACTGTCATTAACGATCTGCAAAGAGCTATTAAGCAAGCTTTGGACGCCGGCATGCCTTGGGAAAACATCATCATTGACCCGGGAATCGGCTTTGGCAAGACACAGGAGCAGAATCTAGAGATTCTACGACACCTAGAAAGACTTAAGATTCTAAATAGGCCTATCCTTCTGGGTAGCTCGCGGAAATCAGTAATAGGCTGGGTGCTTGAACTGACTCCCCAGCAGCGCCAGGAAAGGGTTAAGTTTGTTCCCTGCCGAGGACGTCGTCTGGAAGGGACAGCAGCCACAATTGCTATAGGCATTGCTAAAGGTGCCGATATTGTGCGCGTGCACGATGTCAAAGAGATGGCACGCGTCTCTAGGATGAGCGATGCCATCGTAAGAAGATTGTAGGCAAAGATAATGGCGACCGTTTATCTTTGTTTTGGCTCGAATTTGGGAGAACGGCGGAAGAATTTGACTCGAGCTTTAACACTACTTTCCAAAAAGGTAAAGCTGGAGAAAATTTCATCTATCTACGAAACTGAGCCGGTAGGTTACAAAGAGCAGCCGCTCTTTCTCAACCTCGTATGCCAAATTAGCACCAATTTGAGTCCGGAGAAACTTTTGCATCTAGCCAAAACCATCGAAAACAAAATGGGTAGGGTACCCAGCTCCCCTAATTCACCCCGCCCCATAGATATTGACATACTTTTCTATGATGACCAAATCATCAACACCCAGGATTTAGTTATTCCCCACCCTCGTATAACTGAGAGAGCCTTTGTGCTTGTACCTCTAGCTGAGATCGCCCCAATATTTGTTCATCCACAACTAAGCAAAAGCATCGCTGAGCTAGCCACTGCTGTCGAAGGGCATAAAAAAGTGGAAAAGTGGCATCGGGAGATTCCAAATGTATCAACTATTCATAGAAGAGCACTTTGATGCTGCTCATCGTCTCAGGAATTACCAGGGTAAGTGCGAGAATTTACACGGTCACCGTTATAAGGTGATCGCTCGTGTGGAGGGAGAGAAAATCAATAACTCCGGCATGGTTTACGATTTTGCCCAATTGAAGTACTACTTGAGAGAGATTCTCGCCCGCTTTGACCATGCTTATCTCAATGAAGTGCCCCCCTTTGACCAAATTGAGCCCTCCTGTGAGAACCTCGCTGCTTCTATATATAAGGAACTTCAGCCTCACTTTTCGGACTTGGCGGTAACCCTAGCATCCGTAGAGGTATGGGAATCCCCCACAACCGGGGTAGCTTACAGGCCTTAACTCCTTCCCTCCCGCAAATCTAGGGGCAGCAGGTTGGGAATAGTATCCACAATGGGGTAGGAATGTTGGCACTTAGGGCAATACAAAGAGCCAGAGACAATTTCATTCTCCCTCTCTTCATCAACAGTAAGCTCTAAGTTCCCTTTACACATCGGGCAAGTTAAGATTTGCATTAGCTCTTTTTTCATACTGGCTGTAAATTATATCACCTAAAAGGAGAAATCCAAATTCTCAATGAATAA
>MNYE01000128.1 GCA_001873005.1 Dehalococcoidia bacterium CG2_30_46_9 | reverse complement strand
CTCACGAGGCAGGAATAGATTTTCCCTTATCATGGGTAAACGAAATTAGTGAGCATATTCCCCACATTTGTAAATTGAGTCCGGCGAGCGATTACCACATTGAAGATTTAGATTTAGCCGGTGGTATTCCGGCGGTAATGCAAGAAATATCAGCATTGCTAAAACTTGATACAAAGACTGTGTTAGGAAAGCCACTGGGAGAGGTGATAAAAGGAGCCCTGGTCAAAAACAAAGAGGTGATTCGCTCCTTGTCACAACCTTATAGTGCTACGGGCGGCATTAGTATGCTGTTTGGGAATTTAGCACCTGAGGGGGCTGTGGTGAAAAGTGCTGCTGTAGCTGCTGAGATGCTGGTTCATCGGGGTCCAGCCAAGGTTTTTGATAGTGAAGAAGTAGCTACAGTAGCTATAATGGATAGAAAAATAAAGCCTGGTGATATAGTTGTTATCCGCTACGAAGGACCGAAGGGTGGGCCGGGGATGCGTGAAATGCTAACGCCTACTTCTCTCCTCAGCGGCATGGGTTTGGATAAGGAAGTGGCTCTTGTTACTGACGGGCGCTTTTCCGGGGCTACACAGGGTGCAGCTATTGGTCACGTTTCCCCTGAAGCGGCAGAAAGAGGTCCCATAGCTGTTTTGAAAGATGGTGATGTTATCAAAATAGATATACCTAATCATAACTTGGAAGTAGAGTTAAGCCAGAAGGAAATAGAGTGGCGACTAAGTTTGTTACCTCCTTTTGAACCCAAGATTAAAAGTGGCTATCTTAAGCGTTATAGTGATAAAGTGACTTCAGCCAGCAGGGGAGCTATACTTCAATGAAGGCTGAGGAAACCACATGAAGAAAACTGGGGCTCAGATTTTATGTGAAAGCTTGATTAGAGAAGGTGTTGAGGTTATCTTTGGTATCCTTGGTGGAGCTGTTTTGCCCATATATGATACCTTTCCCCAATATCCTCAGCTTCGACACATATTAGTCCGTCATGAGCAAGGGGCAGCCCATGCTGCTGATGGCTATGCTCGAGCCACTGGCAAGGCAGGAGTGTGTATAGCTACTTCGGGACCAGGGGCGGCTAATTTAGTCACCGGCATTGCCAATGCTTATATGGATTCGTCTCCCTTAATAGCTATAACTGGTCAGGTGGCAAGACCATTTATTGGCAAGGATGCTTTTCAGGAGGCAGATATCACCGGCATTACGCTTCCTATTACCAAACATAACTATCTTGTTACTGATGCTGCGGAACTAGCTAAAACGGTCAAAGAAGCTTTCTATATTGCTCAGACAGGTAGGCCCAGTCCTGTGCTTATTGATATACCGAGGGATGTCCAGCAGGAAGAGGCAGAATTTGTTTACCCGGATAAAGTTGATCTACCTGGCTACAAGTTTATCTCTCAGGGTCATCCGGCTCAAATTAGAAGAGCAGCGAAGGCTATCAACGAAGCATCACAGCCTGTTATCATTGCTGGCAGAGGAATAGTTATTTCCCAAGCCTATGATGAACTTAAGGAATTAGTTGAGAAAGCGCAGATACCGTTGGTTAGCACTTTGCTTGGTATTGCTTCCTTCCCGGGAAATCACATACTTAATCTTGGCATGCTGGGGATGCATGGCACAGCTTACGCTAATATGGCAGTTCAGGATGCCGACCTTGTTATTGCTATTGGCATGAGATTCGATGACCGGGCTACAGCAAATACCAAAGGTTTTGCCCCTCACGCCCGCATTATCCACATTGATATTGATCCCGCTGAGATAGATAAGAATGTGCCAGCAGATATCCCTATAGTGGGTGATGTTAAGACAGTACTAAAAGCTCTCAATCAGGAAATTGAAAGCAGAGACCATTTAGACTGGTTGTCTCAGTTAGAGCAATGGAGGTATGAACATCCCTTGCCCGACCCTGAACTTGTTTCAGGGGAGCGCGGCGACGAGCTTTTACCTCAATATGTTATTCGCCAAATTTATGAAGCTACTCAGGGCGATGCCATAATAGTTACCGGGGTAGGACAGAATCAGATGTGGGCAGCACAACATTTTATCTATACCAAGCCTAATAGCTTTATTTCCGCTGGTGGTTTGGGGACTATGGGGTTTGAACTTCCCGCTGCTATGGGTGCTAAAGTTGGCTGTCCTGAAGAAATGGTATGGTGCATTGCTGGCGATGGTGGTTTCCAGATGACTATTCAGGAACTAGGCACGATAAGGCAAGAGAACACTGCTGTGAAAATAGCTATCATTAATAATGGCTACTTGGGCATGGTAAGACAGTGGCAGGAGTTGTTTTACGGGCGTCGTTATGTTGATACTAAACTTTGGAACCCCGATTTTGTCAAGATTGCCGAAGCGTATGATATTCCTGGCATCAGGGTGAAGCACAGGGAGGAGGTGGTTCCGGCTGTAGACAAGGCGATGGATTATCCTGGACCGTTTCTTCTTGACTTCCTTGTTGAGCCGGAGGAAAATGTCTTTCCTATGGTGCCACCAGGAGAAAGCTTAGCCAAAACTCTGGAAGTGCCAAAGGGTTTAGCTTCGCTAAACGGGTAATATTGCCTGATAAATCAGGCAACTACAAAGGGAAAGTAGATTGAATTCTAATACAAAACATACCTTGGTAGCTTTAGTAGAGGATAAGCCTGGTGTGCTTAATCGGGTGGCTAGTCTATTCCGGCGAAGGGGTTTTAATATACAAAGTCTGGCTGTGGGTAGTAGTGAACAACCTGGCTTATCCCGCATGACGATTGTTGTCGCCGATGATTCTACTGTAGTAGAGCAGGTGAGAAAACAGTTGGACAAATTAATTAATGTGGTCAAGGTTTCAGATATAACAGATGAGGACACTGTAGCGAGGGAGTTGGCTTTAATCAAGGTCAAAGCCACTGCTTCGACAAGAAGTGAAATCATTCAGATTGTTGATGTTTTCCGAGCTAATATAGTTGATGTTGCTTTAGATTCGTTGACAGTAGAGGTTACTGGTGACGAGGACAAAGTAGAATCTTTGATTAAACTTCTTAGAGGTTTTGGCATTAAAGAAATCAGTCGCACTGGTAGAATTGCCTTGACTCGTGGTGCTTAAGGAAAATCAAAGATGAAAATGATTTTGCTTCTTGACTTGTCATTTTGCATTTTAACTTTTGATTTTTGGAAAAGGAGGTATCATGGCTAAAATTTACTACGAGAAAGATGCTAATCTGGAACTAATTAAGGGAAAGGTGATTGGTATTATCGGCTACGGGAGTCAAGGACATGCTCATGCCCAAAATCTCAGGGATAGTGGCTGTCAGGTTATTGTTGCTGAAGCACCCAGTAGCGAGGGTTGGAAGGCAGCACAGAATGCAGGCTTTCAGGTAACTAACGCCAGTGAGGCAACCCAAAAGGCAGACATCATCGTTATGCTCGCTCCGGACAATTTACACCCTCAAATCTATCGTGAATCAATCAGAGGAAATTTGACCAAAGGTAAAACGTTGATGTTCGCCCACGGTTTTAACATCCACTATTCCCAGATTGTGCCACCTCCCGAAATTGATGTTAGCATGATCGCCCCCAAATGCCCAGGGCACATGTTACGTCGTCTTTACACTGAGGGCTCAGGTCCCCCAGCCTTAGTCGCTATACACCAGGATGCTTCGGGTAAAGCAAAAGATATTGCTTTGGCTTATGCTAAGGGTATTGGCTGCGCCAGGGCCGGGGTTCTGGAGACGACATTTGCTGAGGAAACAGAGACTGACCTTTTTGGGGAACAGACAGTGCTTTGTGGAGGAATTAGCTCCTTAATCAAAGCTGGTTTTGAAACTCTAGTGGAAGCTGGTTACCAGCCAGAGATTGCCTACTTTGAGGTTTGCCATGAATTGAAGCTCATCGTTGACCTTATATATCAAGGTGGCTTGAGCTATATGCGCTATTCGATAAGTGATACAGCGGAGTATGGCGATTATACCCGGGGTCCACGAGTTATTGATGATCTGGTTAAGGATGAGATGAGACAAATCCTGGCAGAAATTCAGGATGGCACTTTTGCTAGAGAATGGATTTTGGAAAATCAGGCTGGTCGCCCCAGCTTTAATGCTATGAAGCGAAAAGAGGCGGAGCACCCGATAGAAATTGTGGGCAAAAAACTCAGAGACATGATGCCCTGGCTGAAGGGTAAATAGAAAGGAGACCTTAAATAGTTTCACCAGACATCCTTGGCTTCGCCGGAGGGGTACTATGTGCTGCATCTTTTGTGCCTCAGATAGTCAAATTATACCACATTAAGAGTGCTGTTGAGATAAGCCTCCTATTCAACATCTTACTCCTTGTGGGTATGCTCTGTTGGCTAGGCTATGGGATATTATTTCAATTATTCCCTGTCATTCTTTCGAATGCCGCAGGGGTAACCCTGGTAGCCATACTCCTGGCTGCCAAGCTAAAATATGGAAGATAAGGATGATGCGCTGACTAAGTGGCACCAAGTCGAAATTGTAAGCAACAAACTGAGCAACGATAGCATTGCGTAAAGGAAATAGAATGGACAAAGTAATTATCTTCGATACAACACTAAGAGACGGAGAGCAAGCAGCCGGGGCAAGCCTGAACACTCAGGAAAAACTGGAAATAGCTAAGCAATTGGATAAACTCGGCGTTGATGTTATTGAAGCTGGTTTTTCTGCTAGCTCGCCCGGTGATTTCGAGGCTGTTCGCCTTATTGCTCAAGAGATAAGACGCCCCATAATTTGTCCTTTGGCTTCTGCTGATGCCACCGCGGTGGACAAAGCCTGGGAATCGGTAAAAGGGGCAACTCATCCTCGGATCCACATTTTTCTTTCAGCTTCAGATATTCACCTTTCTTACCAGCTCAGAAAGAGCCGCGAGGAAATCCTGGAAATGTCCCGAAGCATGGTGGCACGAGCTAAGAAATATCTCGACGATGTTGAGTTCTCACCTATGGATGCTACTCGTGCTGATCCTGTCTACATTTATCAGATACTGGAGGCAGTCATTGATGCCGGGGCAACCACGGTTAATATTCCTGATACTGTAGGCTATGCCATTCCTCGGGAGTTTGGCGACTTAATTCAAGGTATATTGGACAATGTACCCAATATCAATAAAGCTGTACTTAGCGTGCACTGTCACAATGACTTGGGGCTGGCGGTGGCTAATAGTCTTGAAGCAATACGAAGAGGAGCGAGACAGGTCGAATGCACTATTAATGGCATTGGAGAACGTGCTGGTAATGCCTCCTTAGAGGAAATTGTCATGGGGTTAAAGACTCGCCAGGATTTCTTTAACCTTGCCACCAGTATTGATACCACTCAAATCTACAGAGCAAGTCGCTTAGTGAGTGACCTCACTGGTTTTTCCATCCAGCCTAATAAAGCTATCATAGGAGCGAATGCCTTCCGCCACCAATCCGGTATTCATCAAGATGGTGTACTGAAAAAGCCTATAACCTATGAAATTATGGATCCAAGGTCAGTAGGCATTCCTTCAAGCACCCTGGTGCTGAGCAAGTTGAGTGGCAGACATGGTTTTAAAGAGAGATTAGCCGAACTTGGCTACACCTTGAGTGAGGAAGCTTTAAACCGCAGTTTTCAACGCTTCAAAGAGTTGGCTGATAAGAAAAAGGAGATTACTGACCGAGACATTGAATCGGTGGTAGCGGAAGAACTGCGCACTATTACAGAGATATACAGTCTGGATTATGTTGAAGTCTCCTGTGGCGATCACAGTCTGCCTACGGCTACAGTTAGGCTTATTAGTCCTGATGGGCAAAGTTTGGCTGATGCTGCTTTGGGCACAGGACCGGTAGATGCGGTATATAAGGCGATTAACCGCATAGTGGGCATTCCCAATAAACTCATAGAGTTCACGGTAAAATCGGTTACCGAGGGAATTGATGCCATTGGGGAGGTATTGATAAGGATTGAAAGTGATGGAGTGACTTACACCGGTCGCGGTGCCTCAACTGATATCATTGTAGCTAGTGCTAAAGCCTACATGAATGCTTTAAATCGACTGCTGGCGGCAAAAGGAACAGTAACAAGAGGTATTTATTCCTCTCCCTCGAAGGGAGAGGCTAGGTGAGGGTGAAACCTTGACCTTAGCAGAGAAGGTTTTATCAGCTCATTGTGACAAAAAAGAGGTTAGACCTGGCGAATTTATAAATGCCAGAGTTGACTTGATCTTGGCTAACGACATTACAGCACCTCTGGCTATAAAAGAATTCCTGCGGTTTGGCATACACAGGGTCTTCAATCCAGCAAAAGTGGTTATGGTTCCTGACCACTTTTGTCCTAATAAAGATATCCCTTCTGCAGAACAGGCAAAGTTGATGCGCGGTTTTGCTAGAGAGCAGGGGTTAATCTACTTTGAGGTGGGACGAATGGGAATTGAGCATGTGCTTTTACCCGAACAAGGTCTTGTCCTGCCGGGTCAGGTTATCGTTGGTGCTGATTCTCATACTTGTACTTACGGTGCCCTAGGGGCTTTTGCTACAGGCATGGGCTCAACTGACATTGCAGTGGCTATGGCTATGGGGGAAATATGGATGAAGGTACCACCAACTATAAAGTTTGTTTACCAGGGAAGGCTACCTGAATGGATTGGTGGTAAAGACCTCATCCTCTATACTATTGGCAATATTGGCGTTGATGGAGCACTTTACTCTGCTATGGAGTTTACTGGTGAGGCAATAGATGAACTTTCCATGGATGGACGTTTTACCATGGCAAATATGGCAATCGAAGCTGGTGCCAAGGCGGGTATCTTTCATGTAGATGGGAAGACTAAGGAATATATTAAAGAGCATGCGTCCTCCCATCAGCCCTATTCAATCCTGAATCAAGTTCAGGACCAGTCAGATGAAGATGCCGAATATACAAAAATCATCGAGTACGATGTGTCAAAGTTCGAGCCCCAGGTAGCTTTTCCCCACCTTCCTTCCAATACTAAGCCTATAAGCCAAGTAGGTGACATAAAATTAGATCAAGTGGTAATTGGCAGTTGCACCAACGGGCGTCTCGACGACCTAAGGGTAGCAGCCAAGTTGCTTAAAGGAAGGCAAATACATCCAGAACTGAGGTGCATCATTATTCCAGGCTCGCAAAGAGTCTATCTTGAGGCGTTAAGAGAGGGTTTAATAGAAGTCTTCATAGAAGCTGGGGCTGCCGTAAGCACCCCCACTTGTGGCCCCTGTCTTGGTGGGTATATGGGAGTTTTAGCTGCTGGGGAGCGCTGCTTATCTACTACTAATCGCAATTTCATTGGCAGGATGGGGAGTCCTGAGTCTGAGGTCTATTTAGCCAGCCCAGCAGTAGCCGCGGCTAGTGCCATTCTGGGGAGGATTGCCAGCCCTGAGGAGTTTCTGAGTTAAAAAACCTTACCTCTTGCAAGTGATGCGAATATGCCTCCGAAACAAAGGGAGGCAAAAATGATGAATGCTATTTTCGCACTTGTCAAAAAAAGCGGATAGTATTCAGGTGTGATTTGGACCCTCCCGATGTAGACAGCAAAGATTAGCATAGCGATTCCCATGCTGAGCATCTGTCCAGTCAGCCGCATTGTTCCCAGCATTGCCGAGGCTAGTCCGTAAAATCTATTTTCAACAGAACTCATAACTGCATTTGTATTCGGAGATGAGAAAAAGGCAAAACCAAACCCAAGGATGATTAGACCAGTGATGATAAACCCCGGACTTGTATTTGTGTTTAGAAAAGTGAAAAGAAAAAGTCCCAGGACTGTCAACGCCATCCCTACTGAGGCAACTATTCGTGGTTCAATTCTGTCTGAGAGCCTACCAGCAAACGGTGAAAAAACAGCCTGCACAATGGGTTGGGATAATAAAATCAAACCGGCATTTTGAGGGCTAAGCTCTTTTATATACTGTAAGTAAAGACTTAAGAGGAAAGTCACGGCAAATGTTGCGCTATAATTGATCAGTGCTGCCAAGTTGGAGAAAACGAAGACAGTATTATTCTTGAAGAGATTTATTTCGAAAATAGGATATTCCCTTTTCATTTCCCACTTGATGAATGCCAGAATCCCTAAAGCACCTATTAGAATTAGCCATGCACCCCACATCGCCGGTAGCAGGGAAAAACCATACATTATCGCTACAAGTGCAAGGCTGTAGATTACGGAGCCAATAAGATCGAACCTCTCTCCCTTTGCCTCGGCCCATTCTCCCTTCAGTTTCCAGAAAGTAAAAGCAATGATTATTAAGCCCAGAGGTACATTGGCAAGAAAAATACTCCTCCAGCCGAAATGCTGCGTCAGAAATCCGCCTAAGAATGGCCCAAGAGAAAGTCCCAAATAAACGGCAGCGACATTTATTCCCAGGGCCTTACCTCTTTCACCGAGAGGAAACACTGAAGTTAAAATCGCTACTCCAGTACCAAAGATCATTG
Source organism: Dehalococcoidia bacterium CG2_30_46_9 (assembly GCA_001873005.1). Taxonomy (GTDB): domain Bacteria; phylum Chloroflexota; class Dehalococcoidia; order GIF9; family AB-539-J10; genus CG2-30-46-9. The sequence goes on along the minus strand of MNYE01000128.1, from coordinate 2,837 downwards.
CACTTCCGATTCCTTGCAGAATTCGAAAGGAAATAAGCATAATAGCCGAAGTTGAAATTGCCGAAAGAAGAGATGAAACAGTGTAAATCAATATGCCGTATACAAAAATCCTCTTCCTTCCATATATGTCTGCTATCCTTCCAAAGGGGATAAGAAACATTGCCGCGGCCAATAGATATGAGGTAGCAACCCAACTCAACACAACTGCATTCATGGCAAATTCGCTTGCAATGGTGGGGAGTGCAATATTGACAGAAGAGCTCATAAAGGGGGTGAGGAAAGAGCTTAACGTAGCAATAAGTAAAGCAGTCCTTTTACTTACAGCATTATTTGTACTCATCCTACCTTCATTACTGACTTTGAGAAGATCTGGCAAGCTATAAAGTCCGCTTGGAGCAACCCCAACATTGTAATCGAGTGCCCATCAAAGGAGCAAGCAAGAAAACTGAGGCCTCCAATTCGAGGACACTAAATAATCTGCTAGAATGTGCAATGAAAAGTCAAAACCATAGAAAAGAAGTAACTACTCACCCTGCTGTCATTCTGAGACCCTTCGCTTTCTGTCATTCTGAGCGTAGCGAAGAATCTGATAATGCTCAGGGCAGGCTCCGGCGAAGAATCTGTAGTTGCCCAATAAATTGGGCAACTACTCAGGGTGACATAAGCCCTGAACTAGATTCAGGGTGTGTAGTTACCAAAAGAATTGATGAGATAGAATATGGCAAGTTGGTTTTAAACGGCTAATTTCGGGCACATGCCCGGAGTAACTGCTAAATGAGTAAGACTATCTCAATTATAATCCCCACCTATAATGAAAGGGATAATATCATCACACTGGTTAAGAGGATACATGGTGCTCTATCCAGTTATAGCTATGAAATTGTCTTCGTTGACGATAATAGTAGTGATGGAACTGCTGAGCTTGCTTCGGCTCTGTCAACTGAATATCCGGTTAGGGTAATTGTCCGCCAGAATGAAAGAGGATTGGCCTCGGCTGTTGTTCATGGGCTTAAGCACGTAGAAGGTCAGATTGTAGCAGTGATGGATGCTGACTTACAGCACCCGCCAGAGGTTATACCGGCCCTACTGAGAGAGATTGAGAGTGGAGCGGATATAGTAGTCGCCAGTCGGTATGTCAAGGAAGGGGCTTGCCAGGACTGGGGACTAATCAGGAGGATAATGTCAAAGGGAGGTGTATTCCTAGCACACCTGCTCTTGCCATCAACAAGGCAGATTAATGATCCTATGTCAGGTTTCTTTATGCTCAATAAACAGGTGGTAGCCAGTGTTGACCTGAAGCCAACTGGTTATAAGATACTCTTGGAAATACTTGTGGTAGGACAATTCCGCAAAGTAGCTGAAGTTCCTTATACTTTTGGAACCAGGACTAGCGGAGAAAGCAAATTGAGCGCCAGACAACAAAAAGATTATCTAAAACATATTTACAGCCTTATGAAAAGAAAAGGCGAATTACTAAGATTTGCCAAATTTTGTCTCGTTGGGCTGAGTGGTGTTTTGGTTAATACGGGTCTGCTGTGGTTACTAACAGAATTTGCCGGGTTTTTTTATCTTTTATCGGCAGCTATCGGTATAGAGTCTTCTATTATCTCCAACTTTGCTCTCAACGACTTCTTCACCTTTCATGACCGGCGCTCACCGGGAATGAAATTGTTCCTAGGCCGACTGATAAAGTTTAACATGGTGAGCTTGGTTGGGGTAGCGATCAACATGGCGATTCTTTGGCTGCTTACCGAGAACTTGGAAGTATACTACCTCCTATCTAACCTTTGCGGAATAGCCGCGGCTACACTATGGAACTATTTTGTCAACACCTGGTGGACATGGAAGTAGTAAAACAATTATTGTGCCGCCTAAGTAAATGGGAATATACCTGGCTTTGCCTGCTGGTGCTGGCCACACTGGCTATGCACTTCAGCATCGTTACCCAACCCACTGATCCCATTTTTGATGAACAACACTATGTTCCTGATGCCAGGTCTATTCTTCAAGGTCACGGCACTCTACGTCCGGAACACCCTTCCCTGGGTAAACTATTCATTACATTGGGTATATTCCTCTTTGGTGATAATCCCCTTGGCTGGCGATTCTTCTCTATCTTGTTTGGAACTATCTGTATCATCCTTTTTTATCTGATCTGCCGTCGGTTAGCTATGTCCAAGAGAGCATCGTTCTTAGCTACCTTTCTGCTAGCCTTGGACAACCTGAGTTTTGTCCAAGCAAGTGTGGCTATGCTCGACGTCTATAGCCTGGCGTTCATGCTAGGCTGCTTCTACCTCTACCTTGATGGTCACTACGTATTCTCCGGGGTGTCAGCGGGCCTCAGCACCTTGGCCAAGCTTAGTGGTGCCCTAGCGCTCCCCGCCATAGTGCTACACACTGCCCTGAAACAAGTTCAGGGTAAACGAGATCGTCCCTGGCAATGTGTTGCCCTGAACTTGTTTCAGGGTTTTGGTCCAATATCATTCCTGCTGTTAATGCCCCTGTTTGATCTTATCGTTTTCAGGCACGCCGTTAACCCCATTAATCGAGTAATGACCATGTTGAGTTTAAGCAGCAGCCTGACCTTTGCCAATACTACTCACCCGGCGGCAAGCCGTCCCTGGGACTGGATATTGCACCCACAGATTATGTTTTACTGGTATGACCCTCACTATATTGGAGCGATTAGCTTTAGTATTTGGGCTCTAATTATCCCTGTGGTATGTTATATGCTTTTTAGGGCACTGCGGGGTAATAGTGCTAGTATTTTTGGGCTATCATGGTTTGTTGGTACCTATCTAGTTTGGATACCGGTGAGCATAATCACCGATAGAATC
>MNYE01000043.1 GCA_001873005.1 Dehalococcoidia bacterium CG2_30_46_9 | reverse complement strand
GCTAGAAACGAAAAAACAGGGGGGAATTACTGGCATTCATTAATGGCGTTTAACCTTTCCTGGAAGGATGAACGATACTCATGATCACTGATTGCGGTAGCAGATTAAGGATGCCCGCCTTATCCCGGATCTCAATGTCGTGTTCTTTCTCCCAGCAAGGGAGGCATAGTCCCTCACGGCTTTGATAGACCTCCCGCCCACACCTGGAACAATTTACCCCGGCAGCCCTATCCCAATCTGACTTGCTTGTATGATGCCTCCGCCTTCCACCAGGAACAATCTTCAGGTTAGGGTCTACTTCTTTGAGTCGGCGTCGGAGTTCTTCAGACATCGATGTCTATAATTTATGCCGGTCAGCCATAATTTTTTGATATGCCTCATTCACTCTCTGAAACTCCTTCGGGTCCGGATGGGTCCCGGTATCAGGGTGAAGTTCCTTGCAGAGCAGACGGAAACGCGCTTTAATTACCACATCATAGTCCTCAGGGTGGCAGTGCAGTACTCGGTAAGGGTCATCTGCCAATGTCTCTTCCTTATTTGCACCGGTTCCCGTTGCCGCCTTTTTAATATCCTCACCCCAAGCATCTAGTATTCTGTGCCCGATAACCCGCAAGCGTGTTCCAGTCGCAATAAAGGCTATCTCATCCACGTTGCGCAAGAAATTAACCACGCTATTCATTTTTATCCTCTTAGCCATAAGCCCTCCTTAAACTTTAACAGCCAAAGCCTTTGCCAGCTCGACAGGCTTAATATCAAATTCCCGGAGCCCGACACCTGTGGCGAAACAATAGGTATCATTAAAGATACCATGGATGATATATTTCCCCCGGGTATGTTTGCGTGGTGAGGCAGTTGATTCCAGTGTGCGGTCCTCACCACTATCGCTTCCTAAAACTACCCACATATGGCCATCTGTTTCACCATCAAGGGTCCAGAGGCCAAAGGCACAGTATACCTGGTCCGGGGGAATACCAGCCGCTCGGATGATGCTCGCAAGAAGAATAGCGGAATCATCGCAATCCACTCCGGTGCGTTTAGCTAATGTCTCAGCTGGAGTACGCCACAGATCTCCAACCTCGCTGCCATAGGTGGTAAAGGAATTAACAAGCTCCTGAGCAGCACTAATAAAATCGGGTGCTTGTAGCAGCACCCGGGCAACCTCCCTCACTTCAGGATCATCGGGCATTACTAAGGAGCGGATAGAGTGATATTTATCGTCATGCCGAACATTGGCCAGGAGGTCATCATATCTCTTAATCTTCCCATCCCCCACGACTATAGATACAGCACCGTTTTTAATGAGCTCTTTCACAAAGCAAGCCATGCCTTCCTCCTTTATCTAATGACCCCATCCCTTACTCCCCTGTATTCCCAGGGAACTTTCCCTGGGATTAAACCTTGCTTCTTGAAACGCCTGGCTGATGTGCCAATCAAAGCATCCCGGTTCAGCTTGATTGAGCCAGGCCCAAATCTCTTGATGATATCCTTGCCGAACCTCAGGTCTTCCCTGCATCCCTGGAGGGGAACGCAGGACTCATCATACTTAACCTGGTCAAAAGCATCTTTCCAGATAGCCACTACCCTGGTGGTAGCATTAGTTCCCTTCAGCCAATTAGTTATCCACACGGCCCAGAAGGCAGCTAGGCCGGTATCATCGATGATACACTCCACAGGATGGGCAGCAATATAGCCTTCCTGGAGGGACCGTATCAGGTTTTCAATGCAGTCGGGTGCCAGGACATTATCTGCATCGGTAAAAAGCAGAATATCTCCCTGGGCCTGCCCAGCTCCCTGATTCCTGGCGTTGGCGGGCCCGAGCATCGGTATATGAAGGCACGTGGTGCCATACTGCCGGCAGATTTGGTCAGCTAGCTCATGGCTGTCGCGAGTAGATGAATCGGCAACGATAACCTCAATTGGCTCATAGGTCTGGTTCTGGATAGACATGAGGAGTTTGGGCAAGTAATCCTGTTCCTCGAGGGCTGGGATTATAACTGAAACCAAGGGACCGGAAACCCTGTAAAGTGGCTCCTCGGCCAAGGCCTTTAGGACCTGTGCCCTGAATTTGTGCATCGCTTCCACAGTCTTTCCGATTGTCACTCCCACGGCAACCCCGGTGAGTGCCAATAAAATCACTTTAGCTTTCATTGATTTCTTAACTCTTGTCAACCCCAGTATGTCACCCCGCGGGGGTCTTGACAAGCCCCCCGATATAGTAGCATAATACTGTATGAAGGAGGTGAAAATGGTTGTAGCTGAGATTAGAAATCCTGAAGTAGCAGAAAGGAGGCAAAATGGAGGCGGGCTATGAATAAATGTCCTTTTTGTCCTGATGAAACGTTTATGACCGAAGATGAGCTAACGACACATATCTTTAGTAAGCATCCAGAGAAGACAAATACCGCTGAGGCTTTTGGTGAAGCGATGAGGAAAGCAACGCAAGGCCAAATGAAGTATCAGCTGGCTGCAATGTTGACTCAAGCAAGCCTTGGATCAAAAGGAGAGGAGAAAGAAGTCGTTTTAGAGTGGTTCAAATACTTTGTCAGGGAGCTTTCCAACTTTTTTGGCTAGTTGAAGGAGGGATTTGAAATGAAATTACCAATAGAGTTTCCATTATGCCCAATTTGTCATTCTAAGGGGACTGTTGCCCGAATTGCTTGCGCCGATGAACCTTCCCTCCCAAAAGGTATCTTTGTATCCCTGGAGAAAGTATTTACACCCATTCAGAACATTAACAAAATAGCAACACCTGTTGTCAGAGGGATCATGGTCCACTACGACGTTTGTGTAAACTGTGGCACTCGCTACTGCACCAGGGCCGAGATAATAAGTGCTCCCATAGTGGCCGGGCCTCAACCAGGAATGCCCATAACGCCTAAAAAGATTTAAGGGAAAGGGCATGATTGATTTTGAGGAGATGAAGTGCCGGCACCAGGAGGGAGTTAAGCAAGTGGACTCCCTCAAGAAAGATGAGGGGACGGTTCTCATGCGCTACTGCAGCCTGGTAACTGCCGCGTTGCTGAGAACAGGCGCCCAGCGAAACGCTCCGGTGAATGAGGTTGTAGTCAATGCCTGCAAGAATGGCATCGCCCTGGGGCTCCGCCTCACAGTAGCAGGTGGTGAGATCCGGGGAAGACAATGAATAACACAAAGGAGGAAAAAGATGTTTGAACATGAACTAACTCAATCTGAAAAGGTGAAATTGGTAGCTACTCTCGATAGACATAATAGTGAAGACTTTGACCAGGAGTTTTTTCAGGAACTAATGAGTTGCGATATCCCCTTGCCGGATGAACTTGATGACCGAATACGCCGGGCAATAAAAAAGTTTACCGATATTCTCGTGGCTTCCACAAAAAAAGATAGTCTCCCTCTCGAGGGAATCCCATGGGGGGTAATCGGGGGTGTCTTGATTCAATCTTTGCTCGTAGGCTACGAGCTGGGGAGGAAATTGCGCCGGCCGCTCACCGCGAATGAAACCATGCCAAAATAGATGAGGAGTTGAAGAAGATGGTCCGAAAAAAGAACCAAAAAAGAACCAAAAAAGTATCAGCCGAGACTTCTAAAAGGATTCAGCCATACCTGGAGAATTTGAAGGATCGGCTCTCCTCGCCAAGACTGAGAGCTCCCGGCACAATTTCATCCTACCTCGAAACAGGACAACGATTTCTCTCCGGGCTAGATGGAGACCGAGAGCCGACCGACAGCGACTTCCGCCGTTACTTTACCAGACGCCGAGAGCAAGGTATTTCGGAGAGGACACTACTCAAGGAGTTTTTTCACTTGAAGAAACTGGCACTCGCAAATAAATGGCCGTGGCCATTTACCCCTGACGATGCTCCCTACCCTGAGGAAGTGACTCAACTCCCCTTTCTCGAACAAGCTGAAATAGAGCAGATGATAAAAGCTAGAGCCAAGCTTTCCAAGGCAGAAAGATTTTACCTGGCGGTGGCTACTACATGGATAGTTCGCCGGGAGGAGCTCAGTCGGATCAAGAAAAGAGACTACGATGAAAACTCGATAATCCTCCACACGGCCAAGCACGGTAAGATGGCAAAACACCTGATTCCAGATTGTCTCAAGCCAGTTTTTGCTGACTACCGTGCAAAGGAGCACTCACCTATATCTCTAACAGGAATATTCAAGCGTATCTGTGAAAAGGCTGGATTTGAGCATAAGCCTCGGACGGGATGGCACAGTATCAGATACACGCTGAACACTTTGCTCAAGGAAGTATATCTGCCCCAAAACAGGCAAAGCCCCTCGCTCCTGGACGACTATGCCCATTGGAAAGTGAAAACCGGCGGGCGCTATGCCGGGGGAAATATGACCGAGTATTATCGCCGTCCCGAGCTTGTCTACAAAGACCCCTCTGACGTAGACAGGATTATTTACTCCATTCACCCCTTCCTTCCTCTCTGGGAGAAGAAGCGCTAGCAAAGTATTAGCACACTGCTAACACTGCTAACACCTTGAAGCTAAAATCGGTGTTAGCAAGTGTTAGCAGAAATGCTGGTTGCCGAGCATTTTGAGGCTGTTTGCGGTGTTAGCATGAGCGCTAACAGCGGACCTCTAAGTAGTTGTTGCCCCAGGGTAGCCCTCAAGTATCCCCACGATGTTCCCCTCAATGTCCCGGACAAAGTCCGATTTTCCGCCCTTGTTTTTGGATAGGCATTATCAGCAAAGTGGAGCGATTTTACCGGATTTTTTCGCAAATGCCGGCAAAAACTATTGACAGCCTATTGCTAACCTGCTATTCTAATCATAGCTAGTCAATACAGTATAGGTATACTGATTAGCTTTGTTAGCACCTTAACAAATAGCAACCGATGAAAGCTAGGTATGAGAGACTTGGCGGATTGCTCATATCGGAGCTGATAGCCCACCCTGTTACTTGCTCCAGTCTGTTGCTCCCTTAAAGGGGGGAGTAAATATGGCAACTACTGAGTATCTTACAGACGAACCGTATCGGGAATATGGCGACGGTTACTCCAAGCTTACTGGTGATTGGCTTACCTATTATAATGTAGCGACAAAGTTCGCTCACAAGGCAAGGTATGAGGATAGAGACGATCTGCTACACAATATTATGCTTAACCTTGCCATAGCTGACGGAAATACCAGACACAAGCCTGATAATCCATCTTGGCTGTATCGGATAGCTAGCTTCACCGTAGCTCAATACTGGAGAGACTATTATTACCGGACAAATGGTATTGACTGCGGGCATTGTAGCAACACACAGCGTAAAAAGTGTAGAGACACAGACCTATACCCAAACTACTGTCCGAAGGCTGTTGAGGTTGCCAGCCTATCACAGGAAATAACAGACGACGAAGGCAATACTATGGAGCTTTGGGAGACCATAGCCGATGACAAGGCGATAGATTTAGACGCTTGGATTGACGATAAAACTTGGCTAGGTGGCTGTCCACAGAGGCTTGTTGCGATTGCCACCAAAAAGGCACAGGGCAAGCCACTAAACCACAAAGAGCAAGTCTACCTTTGCTACCAGAGGAAAAAAGAACTCAAAAAACGCCAACAAGTTCTGATTTTTTGACCTCACTACCCAAATATAGTAGTGAGGCAAAAACAATGCTAGCGGTTGCAGATTGCGAGTAGCTTTACAGTTTCAATTATTACCACGCTCTAGTCAATGCCTAGCCAAAGGCTCGGTTAGGCAAATAAACAAAAGGGGGTGATAGATTGGAGCAAGTGAATATAGTAGGCAAGCGTTCAGGTGAAGGCTTTGTAGCTCATAAAGCACAACTCGTTGACGCTTTGGCAAGAGTGCAAGCTGAAAGAGTGTTGTTGTTTAACGACGACATCACTCTAGGCAAGAGAGGTTTACTAGCCTATCTTAAAGCTCTAGCAGGTAGTAACATAGTCAAGGTTGTCCCTGCTAGCAACGGTGCTAAAGGTGTTAAGGTAGTTTGCGGTAATCATCAAGGCTATTTACCCGATGAGGCTTGGATAACGGATAAAATGCCTATGACCTTCAACCAAGTCCAAGTGTCTCCCTCTAACGCTGTTACGCCTAATCTCGGTAGTGTTGAGCTAGCTGACGCCCTATCAAGGGTGGTAGGCTTTGCCTCAATTGAGGAAGCGAGAGCAGTCTTACAAACGGTTCACTTTCTTCAAAAGGAAGGCAAGCTGACCTTGACAGCTTGCGATGGCTACAAACTAGCTGAAGTTAGCCTTAACTTTGAGGCTGGTGAAGCTGAAGCCTTGATTTACGCAAGTGAATTGAAAGGCTTAATTCCAGCTTTACGCAAAGCCAAAAGAGTAAAGGTTAGCTTTGAGACGAAAGCTGATGAGGAAGGCGGTTTAGTTACTAAACTACTCATCATTGATACCGAACTGATTAGGTATAAATTCTATAGTCAAGATGGTGAGTATCCTGATTATGAAAAGGTTATACCTAGCGAGTTTGTAGCTACTGCTAGCTTTGACACTAAAGCGATGATGAAGGCAAGCCAAAGCCTTTTGTCCTCTTGGTATGATGATGATACCAAACCACTATACCGACCTTTGACGCTAGCGATTAGCGAAGGCACGGTTACCATAGAGGCTAAAGAGGATAGAGGCAAGGCGGTAATTGAAGCGGAAGCAAGCGGAGAGGGTAAAATAGCAGTCAACGGTAAATACTTACTCCAAGCCTTGAAAGCCTGTGGGGGAATAGCCGAAGTCAAGATAGCAAACGCCAACTCACCGATACTCTTTAGCTCCAACGGTTATCGCTGTCTGGTAATGCCTATCCTAGCCGAAGCACCGAAGGCAAAAGCGAAAGCAGAAGCCGATGTGCTAGCCGAAGCCGATGCGATAGCCGAAGCCGATGCGATAGCCGAAGCCGATGTGATAGCCGAAGCCGAAGCGATAGCCGAAGCCGATGCACCGAAGCCGAAGCGACAGCGAAGCCGAAAGACAAAAGTAGCCGTAGCCTAACGCAACAGCCGAAAAAACAGAGCCACACAAAAAGAGGGGTGGAATAGTCCCCTCTTTTTGTCTTTTTGGAAGGGTGTAAGTCCCCGAAGTGGGGATTTGCACCCCTCTTTTTGTGCCTAAAATCACCCCTTAAGGAGGTTGTATGGCAAAGAGGCTATTAAACAGTGCCGAAGTCCTGCAAATCCTCAAGGATGAAAACTTGAGGATAGAGGTAAGCCGATTTGTTGACTCAATTGCCTACCTTTGGAAAGACGAACCCCTGGATGGCGATGACACAGCAAAGATTGCCCAGATGGTGCTTACCGAACTTAATAAACACAACGGCAATAAGTGAATAAGTCATAAAGGGAAAGGTTAGAGGGTAGGGAAAATGAACGGAAACCCTACCCTCTCTTTTTGCCCAAATTCAGATAGAAAGGAAGTGAAAGGATGAACAACAGAAAAGAAGTGGCAAAGCTAAAAGCATTTTATCAGGAAGACCACCGGGAAATCATTTTAGTAACGCTTCACCTTGCTGGTATTAGTGCCCAGGTAATTGACTTTATTAGCGATGGTTTGTGGAGTAAAAGACAAGCAATTATTGGACTAGATTTATCTGATATGTATAAGAAGGAGAACGCTGGCTAGGCGTTAATCTAGCCTGAAAGGTCGAAATCGATAGGGTAACTATGCCCTGGAAAGGAGGACAAATTGGGGCAGCTCAGTTTACTCGATAGTGGGGAAAAACAGGACTACCAGATAGAGAAAACGACCACTGTCAGGCTGGGAACGAAAAGCGCTGAAATACCTCTACGGAAGAGGAATAAAGCAGCCATAAAGAAGCTAAAGGAAATTCTACTCCAGCTTGAGGGGAAGGATATCCTGGTAAGCCAGTATTGCGACTATTGGTGGTATCAGGATTTGAGGCTTAAAAGGCTTCAGGTGCAGTGGTTTGATGATAGTGCCTTCGTTCTGTGGGGGACCAAAGCACAGGTAAGAGTCCTGCATCTTAAATTCCTGTATCACGTGCGGGAGCAATATACAAATGGCAAGCCATATTACCTGCTTGATTTCTGGAACGGCTTTCGGAGTGAGCCAGTTGATAAATACTATCGCGGCGGCTACCAGTGCCTTGAGATAAGAGCTGCGAAGTAAAGGATTCCCCCGGAATTGGTAGGGTAACTATGCCCAAAAATCTCAAAGAAAGGAGGTGATAACGTATTGCACAACCGAATAGTAGACAAGCAGATAGACAACCTGGTTGGTGCTCTGATGGACCCTATTATTGTAATGCCCGGCGGCTGGGGAGATAGTTTGCCGGACTGGATTAAAGGGGCGATACAGATGGAAAGGCTTGTCCAGCTAATGACAGGGGAAGAAACAGGCACCGACGCTGAGGCTTGTGCCTACCTCTTTACCGCCAGCCTGACAAATCCCATGGATAGCGAATGGACACGAATTTACCTGTATATCGCAGGGAAGGTCGTATCCCGAAATAAGGGCACAGAAATCCCGGAGGATATTAGAGTAGATTCGCTCAATGATGACGAAATGAGGTCACTCCGGGAGTTAAAACAATGGATTTGGGACCGAAGAGCCAAAGTAGGGCAGGAAAGGCGAAGAGCAGGGAAGGCACAGGCTAAAGTAGAGGCGGAAGCTCGAACTCCGAAGCAACTGGGCTTGCCGGTCTAAGAAGTCAGATTAATAGGTCACCCCGCGGGGTGACCTATTTTTTTGCCCTTTGAGTTTGACAGGCAACAATCTCAAAGGTAAAATGACATTATAGGAGAGAAAGTGGTTAGCACTCAGCCAATAATCATCAAGGCGGACCCACCTAAAGTTAGCCAACGGGAGGCAGCACCTGCTGCCACCTCTTATGACAGTCGCCCTCGAAACAGCCGGATTGTTGTGGGATGCCTGCTATTAGGCGGTATTGTTTTTGGTGCCTTCCTTTTAACCAGACGGTCACGAGGCACCACTAGGATGCCACAGCTACAGGGGGGCATCAACCCGGGAGAGAAGAAGGCGGCGCCTACTGAAGCATCTGACGCGGGTCTAGTCCGATACAAAAATACGGAAATTCGTGAGATCCAGTGGGACTATGAACATATGGTCCCGATAAAATTTATTATTACCAGGGAATCTCTGCAGCTGCCATGATATCGAGTAAACCACTGTCAGCTAAAGCAGACAGCTTTTCCCTGCCCAACCCCACTAAGGGCGGGCGAGAAGCACGTTAGAGGGGGAACGTAAACTATGGAGAGTAGATTGACTCAAGGTATCCAACATAATAGAGACTTCACTCTTACTGCCACGTCCATTCCCACCTCTCAGTGCATATTGAAGCCTTACTTGCAAATAGGTAAGTGCAATTTCCGCTTCCCCCCGTTTTTCCCACAAAAATGGCAACAGGGTGGAGAGGAACTTCGCAACTTCTGGCAGACTGGAAAGTGTCCATCGCCAAAGTTGCATATTAACACTCATTGTGCTTTTGGTTACCTGTCCGCCAAACTGGCGTTGATAAGCGTCAAGGATGGGTTTAAAGCCTGCTGTAATCGTGATGGACAAACGGGCACGCTGGGACTCTGGTCGCATCCGCATATAAATACAACCCTCACCATCAAAGTGACCAGCAAAGTATTCCAAACTTGGTTGTATGGTCTCTTGTATAGCATCCATACTTTAATAATACGTCAATATTATTCTATATGCCAAGTCTTTGAAAAGAAAGGAGGATTGGCGAATTCCTCTGTCGCTTAAAAGCGACAGTCTCCTTCGCCTAACTTTTATGAATGAAGGAATAGAAAAACAAATACGGGAGTTGACCAAGCCCAAAGTAGAGATAGTTGACCACCTGGGTGCTCCAGCTAACATCGAGAACTACGATAGCTTCATGTCGTTCCTTATGCTCACCTCCATTAACGCTCAAGCAGCAAAAATACGAAAATACCTTGAAGATAGGGAATCCCGGGGAACCATACAAAACTTTGATGTCCTTGCCACCTCTCCCTTCCCATCTCACGAACTCAATGTGGAACCGCCAGCCCAATCAATTTCGCTAAGGAATGACGGTCCACCCCCGGGGAGTCCCCCGGGGAGTCCCGGTATCCTGTGGATAGAATGGAATGAAAGGAATAGTGGTAAGACTATCCTGAACCCGACTGAATCCTGTCACATAAAATTTGAGACGCACAAACTGAAGCGCTTTTACGTCGGTTGTCCAGCCGGTGCAACCGCAATGGTCCGCGCTGCGACTAAAGGATGAAGGAGTCGCAAAGTGACAGCTGAACTTAGACCACCCCCAAACCTGGATGACCTTGCCGATGTCAGCGTTCCCCTGCCCGGGAGCCAGTACTTCCTCTACTGGGACGATGCCACTTCATTGTGGAAGTGTAAGGCACTGGCCGCCACCGATATACCGAGCCTGGACGCCGCAAAGATAGCGTCCGGACGTTTCGGTATGCCCAGGATGCCTGATGGAACTTCAGGGCTTGTTCTCACTGCCCAGGGAACTGGTGTTGACCCTGTTTATACTGCAGGAGAAGACAGCTATGCCAGGATATTAGCCTGGCTGGGGGTATAATATGACTTTAATCATAAAATCTTTAGCCGATGGGCAGCTGCCAGCGACCACGGGAACCCTTTACATTGTGCCTGCCAGCACCAGAGCACTTATCAAAACCATAAAGGTAGTCAACTTGAACACAATCGCTGAAACGATAAACCTTTATCTGGAACCTTCAGGCGGCACAGCCAGACGCATCATTCCTAAGAACCTATCTCTCGGCATTGGCTATCTTTTAGTTGTTGATGATGAACTTACCCTGGAAGCAGGAGACAAGCTCCAAGGTTCTGCCACCGATGCTACTATGGTTGATTACACAATATCAGGAGTAGAGGAGTTGTAATGAAAGTATATGATACCGAAGGGAAATTATTAACCACCGCAGGAGCCAAGACTGGCGATAATGAAGTATATGGGCTGCTTCAGCAAGGTTTAGCTGCTAACAGACCAGCAGCAGGAATAGTAGGGCGTCTTTATTATTCCACTGATACTCTGATATTGGATAGAGATACAGGAACAGTTTGGGAGGAAAAAGCCAGAGGAGAAACTGCAACTCGCCTTGCTCAGTTAGCAGAGAAAGCTCATAGTTCACTGACTGGACTGGAAGGCGACGACCATTCTCAATATCTCAATGTAGCCCGGCATGATGTAGTAGCGAGGCATCCGTTGTCAGTGCTGGATAGTGCAGTCTGCAGCGAAACTGAGGCTGATAGCAAAATAACCACTCATAAAGGCGATGCTTCAGCTCATCATAC
>MNYE01000057.1:8478-11554 GCA_001873005.1 Dehalococcoidia bacterium CG2_30_46_9 | reverse complement strand
TCGAAAGAATTACAGGATATTCCAGAGCACAGGTATCCAGATTGATAAGAAGATATAAACAGACAGGGCAGCTGAAGAAAATGGAATACGGAAGACACCGGTTTCCCAGGAAATATACCCCATCAGAAGTTGGACTGTTGGCCAAAACAGATGAATTACACGAGTGGTTAAGTGGACCAGCAAGCAAAAAGATCATGGGGCGAGAATACGAAGTATACGGACACTCTGAGTTTGGGAACATTTCCCGAATATCTGTAGCTCATTTATACAACTTCACTAAATCAAGGCCCAGGCATACCGACGATAATGGACTGGTGGAGGCCAAGAATGGCTCAGTGTTGCGTAAAAACCTGGGATATGCTCATATCCCGCAAGCATGTGCCGAATTGCTTAACGAGTATCATAAAGGCTACCTAAATCCCTATATCAATTTCCACCGGCCTTGTTTCTTCCCTGTGTCTGTTATCGACCACAAAGGCAAGATCAAGAAAACTTATCCTTACGAGGAGGTGATGATACCCTGCTCTTTCAACAAATCACAAGATTTGCTAAAACGACCCTGAATCAAGTTCAGGGCATTCCCTTCAGGCTCATTTTTCGATTAGAATAGAGTTACCTGTCTCAAACCATGACAGGATCCTTTCTGTCTCTCATTTATGTAACAGCAATAGGGACTAAAGTCTCATTACGAAAGCATAAGCAAAATGGTACTAATGGGTGATTTACATGATGGGAGCGTATGCCATAATATACCTAGATATTGCTGGGAGAGCATCATTATGCCTGTAATAATAAATGGTCAAACCTATTATAGAACCGCTGAAGTCTGCCGAATGGCTGGCATAAGTAGAAACACCGTCTTTCGCTGGCTCAAGGAAGGCATATTTATGGAAGCCGAACTCAGGGATAGGAGAGGATGGAGGCTGTTTACTGAAGCCCAAATTGACAAACTGAAAACAGAGGTCAATCGCATCATAGAAGACCAAGCAGAATAGGGTGTTTAAAAATGTAGTGCGCGTCCTGAACTTAATTCAGCCCTGAACTTAATTCAGGGCTCGTGCACGACCCTAAGGGGTCGCACTACGAAAATCGTGGAGGTAATGAAACATATTTATGAGACTAGACACTAGTACTAATCCTCGGCGTCTATTTGGAACTAGCGGTATTAGAGGCATAGTTGGCCAAGAGCTCTCAACGGATTTCTGCTGCGAGGTTGCTAAAACAATAGCTACTAGTTTGCCCCTACATGCTAGGGTTTGTCTTGCCACCGATACCAGGCAGAGCAGGGAATTGGTCAAAAACGCAGTTACCTCGGGCTTGCTTTCGGCTGGTATAAACGTGGTCGATTTAGGCATTTTGCCCACGCCAGCCCTAGCACTTCTCACCCGAGAGATGGGATTCGACACAGGAATTATGATCACTGCCTCACATAACCCACCTGAGTTCAATGGGATTAAGCTTTTCAACGGGGATTCATCAGGATATAGCCAAGCTCAAGAGGCGGAGATAGAGGAGATTTACCTTGGGAAGAAGTTTACCAAGGGACGAACAGGGAATTTAACACACCTATACGATGGGAAACAAAGATACCTCTCATTTATCAAGGGAAAATTCCCGGCACCCCAATCTAACCACTTGAAAGTCGTTGTTGACCCTGGCAATGGTGCTGCTTCTCACTTTGCCAGCGATATCCTGGGTCAAATGGGCTTCAATATAATACCTCTAAATGACGAACCAGATGGTCTTTTCCCAGGTAGAAGCCCAGAGCCAAAGGAAGATACCCTGCTTGGAACTGTAGAGTTCTTAAGACAGCAGGATGCTGACCTGGCCGTTTGTTTTGATGGCGACGCTGATCGCGTTGTCTTTTGTGACAGGGAAGGCTTCTTGGGATTTGATGAGCCTATCGCTCTTATTTCTAGAGCGATAATTCAAGAAACGGGGAAGAAGAAGGTCGCCGCTACGGTAGAAACGGGGAAGTTTCTTGATTTGGCGATAAAGGATTTAGGAGGGGAGGTAATAAGGGGCAAAGTAGGCGATGTCAATGTGGCTTACTTAGCTCGTGAACTTGATGCTGCCCTTGGAGTTGAGCCGGTAGGAGTTTACATCATCCCCAAGATGGGTTACTATTCAGATAGCATGGTGGCTACACTTATCCTCTTAAGTCAGATAAAAGGTGCTGGGGAGATTCGACAATTCTTCCAGCATATTCACAAACCATTCTTTGAAAAAAGCAAAATCCCCTGTCCCGATGAACTTAAGAATTTGGTTATGACGCGACTACAGGAAAGGGCTTACCTTTTCGGAGCCAAAGAAATAAACAATCTCGATGGCCTCAAGCTGGAATTCGATGATTCCTGGATGCTTATCAGAGCTAGTGGTACTGAGCCTGCCATCAGGGTCATCGCTGAATCAATGTCAAAATCACAGGCTGGTAAGCTCATGAAGAAGGGTACGGAGTTTGTTCAAAGCCTCATGGAGGTCAGTCGATGAAAGCCGTATTTCTTTGTGGCGGCAGCAGCAAGAGAATGTTTCCCATCACTGAGGATAAGTTCCTTCTCGATTTTCTGGGAAAGCCATTGCTCTGGCACCAAATACAAACCGCCCAAGAAGCAGGCCTAAAGCATTTTGTAATCGTTGGAAATCCACAAAATATGCCAATGATAGAGCAAATTGCCACAAACCTTCCTGGAATAAAGGTCGAGCTTGCTCTACAGAGAGAACCCCTAGGCATAGCCAATGCTCTGGAGAGCGCCGGCGAATTCCTTGACGGAGATATCATCTTGGTTAACCCCAATGATGTCTTTGAAAGCTCAGCTTACAGTGCTATCCTCGCTGCCTATAGGAACAGTTCTGCTGATTCCTACATCCTGGGCTACAGAGTTAGAGATTATTTTCCCGGGGGATATCTGGTGGCGGATGAGCAAAATTGCCTAAAGCATATCGTGGAAAAGCCCGAGGTGGGTAAGCAGCCGGGCAACCTGGTGAACATTATGGTTCACCTTCATACCAATCCCAAAAAACTTTTGGAATATATTAACAAGGTCAGGACCACCAGAGACAATGTCTATGAGTGTAG
>MNYE01000057.1:0-8466 GCA_001873005.1 Dehalococcoidia bacterium CG2_30_46_9 | reverse complement strand
GGCACAAGGCCAACAGAGACTCAAAATAGTTCCCTATGATGGCTTCTGGCAGGCTATTAAATATCCCTGGCATATCTTCAAGGTGGTCAAATATTTCTTAGATAGAAGCGAGCCCTATATCTCTCCCTCGGCTCGCATTTCACCAAGGGCTCTCGTCGAGGGCAAGGTGATCATCGGTGACAATGTCAGGGTACTGGAAAATGCCGTTATCAGGGGACCAGCCTACATCGGCCCCAATTCAGTCGTTGGAAATAATGTACTAGTTCGAGATTACAGCCATATCGGCGCTAACTGCGTTGTCGGCTATGCCACTGAGGTGAAGGCCTCCTATATTGGCAATAACTGCTGGTTTCACTCCAATTATATCGGCGACTCCGTAATCAGCGATGGCTGTTCCTTCGGTGCCGGTACGGTCCTGGCTAATTTCCGCTTCGACGAAGGAAACATCAAGGTGATGGTTGAGGGTGAGCTTATAGATACTGGACAAGATAAACTCGGTGCCATAATCGGCAGCAACTCCAGAACTGGCATTAACACCAGTGTCATGCCTGGCATCAAGATTGGCCCAAACTCCTTTGTTGGTCCCCATGTTTGTCTCACTCAGGATCTCGACCATGATAAAATTATCCTGGTTGAACCCAGTTGCAAAATTATGGAAAACACCACTGAACTAGATGCTAAAAAGAAGCAAGAGCTAATGAGGAGGCTTCGATGTGCGGAATAATAGGTTTTGTCGGTGAAGAGCAGGCAGCGCCAATTATCTTATCATCGCTTGAGAATCTAGAATACCGTGGCTACGATTCTGCTGGTATAGCTACCATTAGCGATGGCAAGATTTGCCTAAAGAAAGATGTGGGCCATCTTGAGGAGGTGCAACAAAAACATCATCTCGATGAGCTTCCCGGTGTGCTAGGAATAGGACACGTGAGGTGGGCGACTCATGGTGGCGTTACAGCAAATAACGCTCATCCTCACCTCGATTGCAGTGGCAACATCGCAGTGGTGCACAATGGAATCATAGAGAACTACCGGGAGCTAAGAAGTCGGCTCAAGTCTAAACATAATTTCATCTCCCAGACTGATACTGAGGTGATTCCTCATTTACTCGAGGACTACCTGAATGATGGAGCTAGTTTGGAGGAAGGCGTTATCCGTGTTACCAAGCAGCTTCAGGGTTCTTATGCCTTTGTAGCTATCTATTCTCGGGAGCCAGGCAAGATAGTAGCTGCTCGGCAGGGCAACTCTCTGATAGTTGGCCTGGCCGATGGAAGGAAATTCATCGCCAGCGACTCCTTGTCCTTCCTGAAGATGACCGATCAAGCTATCTTCGTGGAGGATGGCGAGATTGTAGTAGCTACCAAGGACAAGGTGAGGTTTTTCAACCAGGACAGCTTGGAATTGGAGAAATCTCCTGGCAAAATAGATTGGAAATGGGATGAAGCCACCAAGCAAGGATATGACTCCTTTACCTTGAAAGAGATACTGGAGGAACCTGAGACAGCACGCCGAGCCTTAATGCAGGATAAAAACCTAGTAATGGATATGGCTCTAGGCATCTTGAGGGCTAGGCAAGTGGTGTTCATTGGCTGTGGCACTTCAAGATACGCTGCTCTTCTTGGAAGGTATGTTTTTTCTAAGTTTGGAGGGGGATTCAGCCCCGTAATCATAGCTTCTGAATACCCGTACTTTTCTGAGTCCATCGATAGTAACACGCTGGTGATGGCTGTTTCCCAGAGTGGTGAAACTGCCGATATCCTGGAAGCAGTTAGAGCGGCCAAAAGGAAGAGTGCCACTATATTTTCCATAGTCAACAGGGTAGATTCCTCGCTGGCCAGGATGAGCAACAAAGTGCTCTACCTTAATTGTGGCCCTGAGATAGGCGTCGTCGCTACCAAATCCTTTGTAGCTCAACTCATCATCTTCTATCTTCTCGGTTTTGCCATAGGAAATAAACTCGATGAAGGGCTGGACAAACTGGCAGCCGCTCCTTCTTGGATTGCAGGAAATCACCGTGAAAATGGGAAAGGGCTAATCAAGCTAGCCTGGAAACTAAGAAAAAGGAAAGATTTCTATTACATAGCCCGAGGAACTAATTTCCATATAGCTGGTGAAGCAGCGCTAAAGCTGAAAGAGATCGCCTACGTTCATGCCGATGGCATGCCTGCCGGGGAGCTAAAGCATGGTTCTTTGGCTTTAATTGAGAAAGGAACCCCGGTAATCGCTATTTGCCCTGAGGATTACACCTTCCATGAGACTCTGTCCAATGTGGAAGAAGCTAAAGCAAGGGGAGCATTTGTTATAGGTGTTTCCGACCGTCGAGAAGATGTATTCGACAAATGGATTAAGATTCCTAAAGTAGAGGAAATCTTCTATCCTTTAGTAAGTATCGTGCCCCTTCAGCTTTTCGCGTATCATTCAGCAATAGCACGAGGTCTCGACCCGGATAAACCTCGTAATCTAGCGAAGTCAGTAACGGTAAAATGACACGAATTATCTCAGGGGGTAGCAACTAATGCTTTTATTTGCTTCTGCCGGCATCACTTTAGGGGCTGGAATATTGCTTGACAAGTTCCTCACTGGGAGTCACCCTTTTGGTATAAAAAGCGAATTCCAGCCTTCCTCACCGTCATTGCGAGCCAGGCGAAGCAATCTCTTACACAACCCATCCACTTCCCTTGCCTCACCCAAAAAGCACCTGGATTATAGATTCCTGCTTATAGGTTCCCTTCTTCCCGACTTGATTGATAAGCCAATAGGAGGCATTTTCTTTTACCAGACTTTTCAAAACGGCAGAATATTTGCTCATACGCTTTGCTTTACCCTTGACCATGGCAGCCGGGATGGGCTTGGCGCTTGTGTCTCTCGCAAATAAAGGGCACCAGCCAGGCGATGCTACCTATAAGTAAAGCTTCCACCGCTATGGTTATACCGCCAAGTATGGCAATATCCTGCCAAAAAGGTGGGGGAAACAACATTATGAGATAGTCTTTACTTGGGTCGAGTATCCATGGTGAAAATGATGGGTCACCAAAGAAAAAATAATGGAACTGGATAAATAGCTGCTCGAAGCCAAAGAAGGAGATGATACCTATTACAGCTATGAGGCATAAGGTGAGAGCACATCCTCGTCTTACTCCCTTAAGTAAATCCTGCCAGCGACCTTTTCTCCACAGCAGGAAGAGCAAGACATAAACAACAATATAGCCAAGAACTATCTCCTGCACCAAATAATCAAGTTGAAATAGCCCTTTTACATCTTTGAGATGAACAAGTTCGTAGTCGTGAAATAGTTGAAGCTCCTCGAGCTGGCGCGTCTCCGCTTTAGAATTGAAATAGTCAATAAGCGTGCCGGTTATCCTGCTTAGTTGTGCCCTATCTATCCCGGTAACTTGGCTTACATGATATTTATCAAAGCCATATTCATAAATACGCGTGCTATTCACTCCCACTCGAACAGTGCTGGTAAGTAGCGCAAGAGAAAAACAAACCAAAAATAAACCGTAAGTAATGACTTTAATAACCCGCATTTAAATTAAACTCTACCCTGAATTAAGTTCAGGGCTAATACTAGAGCTCTAAATCCTAAACAATGTCAAATTTCTAAGTAACTACACACCCTGAATCTAGTTCAGGGCTTATGTCACCCTGAGTAGTTGCCCAATTTATTGGGCTTTCCCGCCTGATAAATCAGGCAACTACAGATTCTTCGCCGGAGTCTGCACTGAGCGTTATCAGATTCTTCGCGGAGTTTATCCCGTGAGATTCCGAAACAAGTTCGGAATGACATTACAGGGCTCAGAATAACAACCCTGAACTAGATTCAGGGGAAGGGGCTCAGAATGACAGAAAGCGAAGGGCTCACTCAGAATGATACTCGGGTGGAAGGAAAGTGTGCCAAAACACTGCTATAATTTAAATGATGCCACAGAAGTTTGTTCATCTTCACGTTCATACTGAGTATAGCCTGCTTGATGGTATGTGTCGCATTCGCCAGCTTATTGCCCGGACTAAGGAACTGGGTATGGATAGTCTTGCCATCACTGACCATGGTGCCATGTATGGCGTTATTGATTTTTATCTGGCAGCTAAAGAGGCGGGGATAAAGCCAATCATTGGCTGTGAAGTCTACGTCGCTGAAAACTGCCATAGCCGAGACCCCAGTCATAAAAGCCTCTTTCACCTTACTTTGCTTGCCAAGAATGAAACAGGCTACCGTAATTTAATCCAATTGGTTACTAAAAGTCACCTGGAAGGATTTTACTATAAACCCAGGGTGGATAAGGAACTTCTTAAGCTTCATCGTGACGGACTTATCGCCCTTTCTGGCTGTACTCATGGGGAACTGGGGCGGCTCATTCTAGCAAACCAATTTGATGATGCTGAGAGAGTAGCTTCGTGGTATAAGGAAGTCTTCAGTGATTATTATCTGGAAATTCAAAGGCATCCTATGCCCGAGCTGGAGCAAATCAATGCGGGACTTGCATCCCTGGCAGCTAAGTTAAATATACCACAAGTAGCCACTTTTGACGTTCATTACATTGATAGAAAAGATGCTGTAATGCACGAACTTTTGTTATGCATCCAGACAAACACCTCCATATATGACGAAAAAAGGTTGAAGATGGCTGGTGACTTCTTCTATCTGAAAAGTCCCGAGGAAGTGGCGCAACTTTTTCCGGATTTACCCCAAGCCGTAGACAATACTCAGCACATTGCCGACATGTGTCAGCTAGAACTGGATTTTTCCCGACTTCATCTGCCACAGCTACCGTTGCCACAGGACAAAACAGCAAAAGATGAAGGAAGCTTTGAATTTCTAGCTGAGCTTAGCTGGGAGGGACTGGAAAACCGTTATCCCAAAGCCAGCGCCAAGGTCAAAGAACGCCTCAGCTATGAGCTTGACGTTATTAAGAAGACAAATTTTGCCGATTATTTCCTCGTTGTTTGGGATATAATTTCATTCACCAGGAGACAGGGCATCTATTTTGGGGTCCGTGGCAGTGCCGCTGCCAGCCTGGTGCTTTACTGTCTGGGCATTACTGATATAGACCCCCTGGCTTATGGGCTTGTCTTTGAGCGCTTTCTCAATATAGAGCGCCGCGAGATGCCTGATATTGACCTTGATTTTCAGGATGACCGTCGTGATGAAGTCCTGGCTTACGTCAATCAAAAATATGGCTCTGACCATGTAGCCCAGATCATTACTTTTGGAACCCTGGGAGCAAGAGCAGCATTGAGAGATACGGGGAGAGCTCTAGGTCTGCCCTATGCCCAGGTGGACCGGGTAGCGAGGCTTATTCCGGCGCAGCCAACCATAACCCTGGATAGGGCTTTGCAGGAAAATAGAGAGCTTCATGAGATATATTATCAGGATGACGCAATACGTAATCTAATTGACTCAGCAAGAAAACTGGAAGGGGGGATCAGACATGCCAGTACCCACGCCGCCGGCGTTGTTATATCACGTGACCCACTGATCAACTATGTTCCATTACAGATGGCAGGCAAGGAAGGACAACGTATTGTCATGACTCAGTTTCATATGGAAAATATCGCACATTTGGGGCTATTGAAGATGGATTTCCTTGGGCTATCTAATTTGACCATACTGGCGAAAGCTAAAGAAAGCATTGAGCAGAATCAGGGGATTTCCCTGGACCTGGCGAGTATCCCTCAGGACGATACTAAAACCTTTGAACTGCTTGCCTCCGGGGAAACTAAAGGCATCTTTCAGTTGGAGAGTGATGGTATGAGGCGCTATATAAAAGAACTCAAACCAACTAACTTTAGCGACATTGCTGCCATGGTAGCACTCTACCGTCCCGGGCCGATGGAACAAATTCCCACTTTTATCAAAGCCAAGCAAGGAGCTGTTCCGGTTCATTATCCCCATCCTACCTTAGAAGAAATTCTGAAGGAAACTTATGGGGTTATCGTATATCAAGAACAAGTGCTATTTATCGCTCAAGCATTGGCTGGCTATAGTCTAGGACAGGCAGATATCCTGCGTAAAGCTATGGGAAAGAAGATACCGGAAGTCATGAGAAAAGAGGAACAAAACTTCGTCAGCAGAGCGAAGAAGAGGGGAATATCACAAGAATTAGCTAAAGAGGTTTTTTCCCTTATTGAGCCCTTTGCTGGCTACGCCTTCAATAAAGCTCATAGCGTTAGTTATGCCCTTATTGCCTATCGCACTGCCTATCTTAAAGCAAATTATCCTGCCGAATATATGACTGCTTTTCTTAACACCTATTCTGATAACATGGAAAAGGTTGGCTCAGCGATCGCTGAATGCCGTAGGTTAGGTATCAAGGTGCTGCCCCCGGACATCAATAAAAGCCAGGCTAACTTCGCTATAGAGAAGGAAGAAGGGAGTTCCGCCATACGTTTCGGACTAGCTGCCATTAAGAATGTAGGATTTTCCCCTGTCGAACATATACTCTCCGCCCGTAAGCAGGGTGGCAGTTTCCAATCGATAGAAGATTTTTGTTATCGCACCAGCCTGCCCAATATCAACAGGAAGGTGCTGGAAAGCTTGATTAAAAGTGGCGTTTTCGATTCGCTCGGTAGCCGTAAAGCCCTCCTTGACTCTATCGATAAGATTATCTCTCTGGCTCAAACTGCCCGAAGGATGAGAGAAGCTGGTCAAACTAGCATGTTTGCTTTATGGACTGGGGAAGAATTTCACATCCTTGGGAGTCCTGAATCCCCTGAACTTAATTCAGGGTCAGGAGAGGATATTCCTATAAGGCAAAAGCTGGCCTGGGAAAAAGAGCTTCTAGGCGTCTATTTTTCCCAGCCCTTTGGTTTTCCGACTCATGATTTTTCCAGAAACAGACTTCCCCCCGGCAATTCTTCTGTTTCCTGTGGCGAAATCACTACAGAGATGGAAGGTGAAACAGTAACCCTTAGCGGAATGGTAACCTCGCTGCGTCAGGCTTATACTCGAGATAAACAGCCCTTTGTTGTGGCAACCCTTGAAGACTGGAATGGTGATATAGAAGTTACCGTCTGGCCAAAACTTTATAAGGATACTCGAGAACTGTGGCAAGAGGGTAATATCCTCGGAGTCAAAGGCTTGGTAAAGATAAGGGATGGAGTAGCCCAGTTAAATTGCCAGGAGGCATGGCGCTATGTGCCTCAAGATGCCAGCCGAAGCCCTGACTCTGAACGCAGTGAAGAGGAAGGGGAAGCGAAGCAATCCCCAGGGCCAACCCACCATCATCTCATAATAAGCATTATACAAACAGAAGAGGCAGAAAAGGATATAGAACGCCTGCGCAAAGTCATAGATATCCTGAAGAATTATCCTGGAGATGATGAAGTGTCCTTCATGGTGGTCATCGGAGATGAAACAACTAGCTTAGATATGCCACACATAGCAATAAACTATTGCCCCGAGCTGGCAAGTAAATTGAGCAATATATTAGGCGAAGGTAGTTTGAGACTTATAGAAAATTAAAAATCAAAGGTCAAAAGTCAAAATGACAACTACTCACCAATATTGTCATGCTGAACTTGATTCAGCATCTCTGCCCTGAAACAAGTTCAGAGTGAGATTCCGAAACAAGTTCGGAATGACATTAGTACGGCTGTGTAGTTACTCATAAACAAATTCAATCCTGAATTAAGTTCAGGACCAAATTCAAATACCAAAACTCATTTTGTTTTCTTCGATATTGATTACTATTTAGAATTTCGTGCTTAGCCCTGAACTTGTTTCAGGGTAGAATTTATCGTTGATGGTGTTAAGCATATAGGTCGACAAGCTTGATGTATTTCTTATGGCCATCGTAAGCTACGCTATATACTTGCAGGTCATCGGCAAATTCCCTAACCCAGCCATCGAGGGGAAAGTCGTTAGTTTCTTTAATGGAGAGTATGTACTGGACATCATAGTCAGTAACGAATGCTCTTATCAAAGAGATAAAGCGTCGTAAGTAGTTCTTGTCAAGGTTATTGGCAGCTTCATCTATAATGACAGGCAATCTGAAATATACTGCTAGAGCAGTCAGTGCTGCCAGACTGAAAAATGACCTTTCTGCTCCACAGGGGTGGGTTATTTCTTGGTCTTTATAAGTAATCTTGTTAAGTTGCAAGCTACCCTCGTCCATTTCGATGCAAGAATTTACTAAGCCCTCGGCCACAAGCTTGTTATTTATTCCAACCAGGATATTTTGTATCCCTTGTATTACTTCTTGTTCATCGAAAGCATTATCCAGGATAGCATCGAGGGTCTTATTAATCCCCTCTACCACCGCCGGTACATATGTTAAGTCAACATATGCAATGTCGTTATCTTCCCACTCATCTCTTTTTTGTCTTACCAGACTATTCCAGACGCTTTTGTACTGTGATAAATCTCTTTCCATCCCGGTTAGCTTCCATAAGAGACTATCTATCTCGCGAGTATTAAAATCACCTGCCTGTATGCCTACTGGTTTTATTTTCTCGTTAATTTCCTCG
>MNYE01000135.1 GCA_001873005.1 Dehalococcoidia bacterium CG2_30_46_9 | reverse complement strand
TAAGATAAAATCCTCCTTTGACTTGATAGATTACTGGGCGGTTGACTGGGATTATAAGGGCGATACTTTCCATAATGGTTGGCAGTCTTATCGAACAAAGAAAAATAGGAAGATTGACCTGGAAGCTAAACATAGTTATAGCGAAGGCGGCGAATATCAAATAATGGTCAAGGTTGTGGATGTGTTCGGGAACGACAGCAATAAAGTGTTAAAATTAGAAATTGGGGAGTAAATTATGATTATGAGAGGAAAAGAATTGATTAAGCAAATTCAAGAAATAAGAAGCTCAAAAGTGATAGCTTATATTACAGGGGATAGGCAACCAATTGGTTCAATAATAGCTGAAGACGCAGTGAGACCTCTCTACGACCATCTACTTTCTACTGGGAAGAAGGGGAAGATAGATTTACTTCTCTACAGTAGAGGAGGTGACGTAAGTGTTCCATGGCGCATAGTTTCTATGTTTAGAGAGTTTTGTGATGAATTCTCGATTTTGGTGCCTTACAAGGCTCATAGCGCTGCCACCTTAATATCTTTAGGGGCAGATAAAGTAATTATGGGGAAGAAAGCAGAATTGAGTCCAATAGACCCTACGCTGAGAAGGATGGCTGCAGGTGAGATAACAGGTCCACCACAAGAAATTAGTGTTGAAGATGTTAATTCGTATATTTCTTTTGTAAGAGAAAGAGCAAATATTAATGATCAATCAGCATTAGCACAGATGACTGCTATTCTTGCTAATAATCTTGCCCCACTCACTCTTGGAAGTGTAAATCGGCAGAATTCACATATCAGGTTAGTTGCTCGAAAACTTTTAACTTCACGAAAGGAGAAACTTGATGAGGCAAAGATAAACTCAATTATAGAAACACTGACCGAAAAAATTTACTCTCATGGTCATGCGATAGGTAGGAAAGAGGCGCAGGAAATCGGATTACCAATTGAAATGCCCGAAGAACCAGTGGAGACTACTCTATGGAACCTTTACTTAAAATACGAGGAATTTCTAAAGTTTGATGAGCCACTAGATCCACTAGTTGCGTTGATAGGGAAAGAGGAAGAACATTTAGAGAAAATTCCTATCGCTCTCATAGAAAGCGAAAATAAAATGCATATATTCACTACGAGAATTGATTTTAAAAGAAAAAGGCAAGTGCCAGCTAATCCGCAAATTAACCTTAATCTGGGATTAAATTTACCACCCAATATTAAACCTGAGGAAATTCCTCAGCAGGTGCAACAAATTATACAGCAAATGATCAATCAGATTGCCCAGAATGCTCAACGACTTGTTCAGCAAGAAATTATAAGGCAGTCTCCAGAAGTTGGTGTAGATATAAGGGTATATGGTGGTAAATGGGAAGTAATGTAAAGAGGAGATTAAGTCATGAAAGAAGCAGAGACAAAAATTAATGTTAGTCTTAGAATCATACCGTTTGGGCATGCATCAATTGAAATGAGGGGCCATGAAGAGGAAAAGGAAATAAGGGAAAAGGAAGCCCCAGTATATCTTGAGCCAAAAACAACTAACCCACAGTTGATTGAAATTACCTTTGGGGGAGAGAATTATGTAGTGCCCAAGACCACGGGTGGGTTTCTATGATACCAACGGATATTCTCCATCCTGACCAAAGAAAGCCGAGTAAAGCTTATTTAGTTGATGACTTAAGAAAGGCAGTCTTCGCTTGGAGGCAGCAAGGCTATCCCGGTGTAACAGACACTACTAGAAGGCTTCTCCAGTTCTGGTTTGATGAAGACCACATTGTGGAGGCTGAGCCATTTGAGTTCTGGTTCTGCCAAAGAGAGGCAGTAGAGAGCCTGATATACGTCTATGAGGTTTTAAAGAAGAGAGTCTTCATAGACCTCGCCAGGGAATTCGGCAAAGGACCAATGCGCAACTATGATCCTTCGTATGACCAATACCCTCTTTATGCTTTTAAGATGGCAACCGCCTCCGGTAAGACCTTTGTCATGGCTCTAACCATCGCTTGGTCATACTTTAATCATCATAAAGAAGACAAAGAGGATTACACTTCAAAATTTCTACTCATCTCCCCCAATGTCATAGTTTATGAGAGGCTCAAAAGGGACTTTGAAGGACGAAAGATTTTCGCTCAATACCCGTTCGTTCCTCCAGAATGGGAATGCGGCTTCAACCTGAAGGTCATATTAAGGGAAGACCCCATAGGCGCAATTCCAGAGGATGTTCTATTCTTGACCAATATCCAGCAGCTTGAAGAAAGAAGGTATAGGCAGGAAGAAGAGGCTGCACAGTATGTTAGCGAAAAGCTAGTTCTGGAATACGTCGCCAGGCAAAAACTCACCGAGACAAACAGGATAAGGGAAGTCTTAACCTCTTGCCCGAATGTGATGATTCTAAAGGACGAAGCCCACCACATATACAACGTCGAGAAGGCGTGGAAAAAGATACTTCTGGACCTTCATAGGAACCTAGAGGCATCGGCCGGTAAAGGCATTAATATGGAGCTTGATTTCTCGGCTACTCCCAAGACAGAAACAGGTGCCCTCTTCCCCTGGATAATCGAAGACTTTACCCTCAAGGAAGCTATTGAGATGGATATCGTTAAAAGACCTCTTAAGGGAACTGTTAGAAAAGCGAGGGAGACTGCCTCTGACAAAGCGCATGAAAGGTATATGGCTTGGATTGATGCCGGAGTTAGAAGGTGGAGAGAATATAAAAGGGCACTAAAACCATTATCTAAAAAACCTGTATTATTCCTTCAGTGCCCCAAAAATGAGGAAGCAGATGAAATATCCGACTATCTCAATTCCGTTTCCGACTTGAAAGGCAAGGTATTGCTAATACATACAGATAGCACTGGGAATATCCAAAAGAAAGATCTGGGACGAGTGAGAGAAGTTGCGAAGTTGATTGATGAACCTGAAAAGATAACGCAGGATGCAGAATTGAAGGAGCTATTTCCTAATGGGGTGGAAGCGATTGTCAGCACAATGATGCTGAACGAAGGATGGGATGTAAGGAATGTAAATGTGATTGTGGGTTTGCGAGCTTATGGTTCAGAAAGAGAGGTTCTCCCGGAGCAGGTGATTGGAAGAGGCTTAAGGAAGATGTTCACCGCTGACATAGCCGACCCCAAGACCTCTGTAAACATACTTGAGGTCATAGGACCTCCAGCTTTGACCGAAATCCTCGACAAACTTGAGGTGGAGGAGGGTATCAAGATTGCTGAATTCGATACGTCTACGCCAGTAGACATGACAACCATCTTCGTGGATGAGACCAAACTTGATAGGGATATGGAGATACCAGTGTTATCTCCCAGGGTGAGGATTTGTCATCCATCCTACGAGCAGCTTCAATTAGACTCGGTGTCCCCAGGGAATGCGGAACTTGGGGATAAGGTGCTGAAAATGAAGTATATCGCCCAGGATATGCTAACCAATGTAGTGGTAGTCGAAAGGGAATGGAATCTTCCCGTCCCCCAGGATACAAGGTCGGTAATTGCCTATTATACCCAGAAAGTTCTTAAAGAATTGCATCTCCCCACTACTACAAATTTTCCTCTCTTCTACCCTCTAGTTAAGGACTATGTCGAGCATAGGTTGTTCACCGAGGAAGTATCTCTTGATGACCCTCGTGTTCTCTACGCCGTCAGCGAACCTCAAGTAGAGGAACTTATCCTAGACTCCTTCACAAAATCATTTCGAGAATTAACCTTCAAGGAAGAGGAGCCAAAGCAGGAAAAGGCAATACCCTTAAAGGACACCAATCCTTTCGTCTGGACGAGACCTGTTTATCCCGCCAATAAGTGCATCTTCAATTATATCCCTTGCGTTAATGACCTTGAGGTTCGATTTGCTAGCTTTCTTGACCGTGCCGAGGATGTGGAAGCCTTCACCAAAAACGAGAAGCTAGGTTTCTTTATGGAGTATATTTCCTCAGAAGGAGGCTTAAAGAACTACAGACCAGATTTTGTTGCTAAGACCACGAGTGGGAAATTCTATATCTTGGAGACCAAGGGGGAGGTGGATATTAATGTGCCCAGGAAGGACGAAAGGGCAAAAACATGGTGTCAGGATGTTTTGCAGATTACAGGGCAGAGGTGGCACTATGCCAAGATAGCTCAACGGGTTTTTGAAGAGCACTATTATAATTCGCTTTATGAACTCCTGTTAGCAGTGAATATTTGAAATAGACTTGGAGCAAAGACTATATGCATAAGGTAACTTTTATTCCTGGGGATGGTATCGGTCCCGAGGTAGCCGAGGCAGCTCAAAGAGTATTGGAAGCCACAGGTGTCGAGTTTCAGTGGGATGTAGTCATCATAGGGGAGAAAGCTCAGGAAATGTTTGGCACCCCCCTTCCTGATGAAGCCCTCCAGTCTATCAAGAAAAACAAGGTTGCTCTTAAAGGACCTGTAACCACGCCCGTAGGTAGCGGGTTCAGAAGTGTCAATGTGGCTTTGCGGCAGAAGCTTGACCTTTATGCCTGCCTTCGCCCCTATAAGGTTTACCCCGGTGTGCCAACGCTATATAAAAACGTGGATATAGTGGTGGTGAGGGAAAACACTGAAGACCTTTATGCTGGCATCGAATTTGCTAAGGATGATTCATTTACTCGGGAGTTACTTAGTTTCGTCTTCAATGCTACTGGAGAAAGCATAAAAGGAGACTCTGCCGTGAGCTTGAAGGTGATATCTGAGACAGCTAGCAAACGGATTGTGAAATTTGCTTTTGATTATGCCCGACAAAATGATAGGAAAAAGGTAATCGCAGTTCATAAGGCTAATATACTTAAATTCTCCGACGGACTTTTCCTTGATACGGCACGGCAAATAGCCAGGCAGTATCCCGATATAGGATTCGATGACATGCTTCTGGATGCAACTTGCATGCAACTGGTAAGGAGACCAGAGCAGTTCGACGTTCTCGTTTTGCCAAATTTCTATGGAGACTTCATCTCTGACCTCTGTGCTGGGTTGGTTGGTGGTTTAGGACTGGCGCCGGGGGCTAATATAGGCAACGATACGGCTATTTTTGAACCTACTCATGGAAGCGCTCCCAAGTATGCCGGACAAAACAAGGCAAACCCTATAGCTATGATGCTCTCCGGCGTGATGATGCTTCGCTATCTGGAAGAAAGGAATGCTGCTGACAAACTGGAAAAAGCAATTGGTGATGTCATCGCCGAAGGTAAAAACCTTACCTATGATTTAAAGCCTTTTCATCCGGCAGGCACCAGCCAGGTAGCTGATGCTGTAATAGAAAAGCTCAGAAATGAATAATATCCCTTCATATGGATAGAAAAACCAACAAGGCTTATAGTGTAGAATAGTAATAAGTGATAGACTAAAGAGGTTTCAAGATGTATTTAGCCAAAGTTTATATCAGTCTAAAACCGACAGTTAATGACCCTCAAGGCTTGACCATAAAAGGGGCGCTGCACAATCTGGGCTTTAGTGATGTGATTAGCGTGCGTGCCGGGAAATATATAGAAGTAAAAATAAATCAGGATGATGAAGATAAAGCTCGGGGACAAGCCGACCAGATGTGTCGCAAGTTACTAGCTAATCCTGTTATAGAGAATTATTCCTTGACCCTGAACTTGATTCAGGGTTCAAACTGATAGTATTTTGATTAACCTTAGTAAATTAGTGTCTAATTCCTTTCTCTTCCCCCAAGTCTCCGGCAAAGGGGTAAGGCTTATTTCACCATTCATTTCCCCCACCATATAACCTGACTTGCCATTGAGCAAAGCATCTACAGCGGCTGCTCCTAATTTGCTTGCCAGGATCCTATCTCTTGCCGTAGGTGAGCCCCCTCTTTGTACATGCCCCAACACGCAGACTCTATACTCAACGCTGAGGCGCTCTCCCACGTGTTGAGCAATACGAAGTGCCCCTCCTGCTTCATCTCCTTCAGCCACCACCACAATGCTGCTTTTTTTCCCTTTACTAAGATCACGCTCAATGCTACGACAAAGCTCTTCTGTATCAGTCTCAATCTCTGGAACCAGGATGTCTTCAGCTCCACCAGCAATCCCTACGTTAAGAGCGATAAAGCCTCTGTGTCTCCCCATGACCTCAACAAAAAAGGGACGCTCTAAAGACTCTGCAGTATCCCTAATCTTATCTATAGCATCCAGAGCCGTATTTACCGCGGTATCAAACCCAATGGTATAGTCAGTGCCATAAACATCGTTATCTATGGTGCCAGGTAGGCCAATTACCTTTATGTCTCCTGCCTCAGCCAGAGCTGCGGCACCGCGAAAGGTGCCATCTCCACCTATGGTTATCAATCCTTCGATGCAGTCCTTTCCTAAAATCTCAATTGCCTTTTTGATGCCCTGAGGTGTCTTCATCTCCTCACAGCGAGATGTGCCTAAAAAAGTTCCCCCGCGCTGGATGATATTAGCTACCGAACGAGGTCCTAGAGTTATGAAATCCCTCTCCAGTAGACCGCTATAGCCACGCCGGATGCCAACAACTTCTTCCAGTTTGTGACTGACCCCATAGCGGACGATTGCTCTAATACAAGCATTCATTCCCGGGGCATCGCCGCCACTGGTTAGAACAGCAATTTTTTTCACTTCCCTTTTATTATAACACCGAGCCAGGAAGGCAACGATTCTGGCGGCAATTATGTCTTCATATCCCACCAGGAGTGACCGCTGCCTCGATGATGTGATATTCCCTTGAAGTAAGCATCTGAGAGTGTTTAGACACAAGAAAGAAAGGCAAAAATAGAGTAAAATAAAGCAAAACTTTGTCCATTGGGTATCTCAATGAATCACGGAAAGATTACGCTGGCAAAATTTGTTGGTAGCTTAATTGGAACCGCAATCGGTGATTCCCTAGGCGCAGGTAGAGAAGGTTTTTCTGGTTTTAAGAAAGTAAGAGAGGTGGGTACGAGATATACAGATGATACTGCGATGATGATAGGAGTGGCTGAATCATTAATTCAATGCCAGGGATTTGATGGCGAACATATGGCAAAAACATTTATCAGGAACTATGAAAGAGAACCCTGGCGTGGCTATGGAGCAGGCCCACCCCGTGTTTTCAGTCTAATAAAGCAAGGGGTAAGCTGGGATAAGGCTGCAGAGAGTATATATCCGGGAGGTTCTTTTGGTAATGGAGCGGCAATGAGAATTGCCCCGATAGGCCTCTTGTACTGGGAAGATCGCGAAAAGTTGCGAGAGATAGCTTATAAATCAAGCAGGATTACTCACACTCATTCTCTAGGTGCGGAGGGAGCAGCTCTGGAGGCTTACGCTATAGTTTTAGCCTTAAAGGAAGAGCCGAAATTTCTTGACAAGTTAAGAGATTTTACCAAGCTTGAGCCATACAAAAGAAAGCTAGAAAGCGTGGAAAAGTTATTGGACAGAAAGGAAGATAGAAAAGAGATAGTTGCGGAATTAGGCAATGGAATAGAGGCTTTGAACTCGGTGCCTGCTGCTATCTATTCCTTTTTAGCTAATTCTAGTTTTTCCGAAGCTGTAGTTTATGCTGCAAGTTTGGGCGGAGATGCCGATACTATTGGAGCAATGGCAGGGGCAATTGCTGGTGCCTGGTGGGGAGTAACGGAGATCCCTAATGCCTGGCAGAAAAAGTTGGAAAATCGAGAATACATAGAAGATCTAGCCAGAGGCTTATGGAAAATGAAAGAAATAAAAACATATTAATCCTTAGGTGTGAAACTCAATTATATCTCTATCTTGAAGTATATGCTTCCTACCTACTCTTTGTCCCTCGTATTTACCCGAACCCCAGACCACAGCATACTTTAGTTCAATGCGGAAGTCCTTATGGATGCTCTCCGCTGCCTCTTCTACTGTGCTGCCTTTCCGCAATACCATAGGATCGCTTAAGTTAACCTTGCTGCCAGGAGTTTTGGTATAAACCCGTACAATTTCCAGGGCGTGATAAATTGTCGTTCTAAGTTCCTCCAGTCCTTTGCCTTCTTTGGCTGAAATAGAAATCATAGGGAAAAATCTAAAATATTGTGAATACAATGCCTTCCAATTATCGTGTGAGCCCTCTTGGTCATTCTTATTTCCTATAATGAGCATTTTCTTGGGGTAACTTCCCGGGGTTATCTGTCCCATACCTTCTGCCCGGGGCTCTATCCTTACTCCTTTCAGCTCTTGAAGAGTATTTTCTACCTGGTTTAGTGATTCTAGGGACAAGTCTACTACGATGGCAATAAGGTCGGTGCCCCGCAGGGTGTTGGCGAACAATATTCGTATTTCTTTGTGTCCTATAGGTGGTGTATCTACCAATTGAATCTGGATATCCTCAAAATTTGCCATCCCCGGCATAGGCACTTTGGTGGTAAAAGGGTAGGCAGCTATTTCAGGAGTTGCTTTGGTCAGCGCCGCTAATATTTGCGATTTACCTACACTGGGTGGCCCTACCAGTATCACCTGCCCTGCTCCTTCCCTTTTGATATAGAACCCGGTCCTGCGCGCTGTAGCATATTTTCTTTCTGTCTCCTGGGAAAATTTAGCAATCTTCCGCCTTAATTCAGCATGAAGCTTATCAGTACCTTTATGTTTAGGCATAATCGCCAGCATAGTTTGCAGAGCTTCAATTTTTTCCTCAGGATCCTTGGCTGTACGATAGCGTTTCTCAGCCTCAAAATATTGTGGCGGCAAATTTGCTGGCATATATTTATTTTAGCATTATGCTTTGCTGGCCAGAACTTTTGTCCGACGGCTTCACCTCTTTAATGAAGATTAAAGCCGGAATAATATTCATACCAGTAATCACAGCGCCTATAAGAAAAGTCCGGGGAGAAATAATATCAGCAACATAGGCAGTTGCCGCTGCGACATAGGCGGCCCAAGAGCTACCTTCGAGAGCCTGGATAGCATATACAAGCCGATAATCTCTCACAAAGGAGTAAAACAAAAAATAAGAGTGAAACTAGCTATTGAGAAAATGATGCCTCATGAAGATAAAGGGAAAACATTGAGTATATCACCCCAGAACACACTGCCAGAGGAAGAATACAAGCGCAAAGAATGTAAAGTTTTCTCCTTTCCATAGTGACCTCCTGTGTCCCCTTATTATACAATCTAGCTTCTGACCCACAGGACTATGCTATCATAATGCAAAACTGATCACGACCATAATGGAACAGTTTCTTAGTTGGAATATTTCCCGGGAATTGGTAACGGTTATTATATCAGCTTTGCCTATAGTAGAACTTCGTGGAGCTTTGCCGGTAGCTATATATTCGTTCCATATGCCGTGGTACGAGGCATTGTGCCTATCCATTATCGGCAACATGTTACCAGTACCTCCGTTGTTGCTTTTCTTGGAGAAACTGGCTAAGGCAGCTAGCCGCTGCGAGTGGAGTAAGAGAGTGGTCAACTGGGTCTTTGAGCATACCAGGCGGCGAGGGAAAGTCATTGAGAAGTATGAAAAGATCGGCTTAATGCTATTTGTGGCTGTTCCTCTTCCTTTCACTGGCGCCTGGACTGGGTCAATTGCTGCCTTCCTACTAGGCTTAAAGTTCCGGTATGCTTTCTTATCTATCCTCTTCGGGGTAATCATTGCTGGAGTAATTGTCACCTGCTTGTGTTTACTCGTTGGGTGGGGGCGGTGATTGCCGGAGTGGGACTTAGCGCCATAGCTGTTTTAGGCTGGAGAAATAGTTGACAGAAGCAAAGATCAATAAAGTTGGCCTGGGGAAAATCAGCCAAAATTTCTTAAAAATTTTAGCATTCTCCTTCGTGTGTCCCCTGACAAAATCCGAAGGTCATGCTACTTTTATAGTGTCCCAAGTAATCAAGCAGAAACCTTGTGGACGGGTAGCTAAGGATCGAGTAGGCGGGAGGTGAAAGGCGGAGGAAGTAAAATTCCGACGCAAGGTAAGTGGAAGCTGAAAGAGGCGAGAGGAAACGGGAAAGAAGCGAGGTTACTTGGGGCAATTTTTCGCCTCAGGACAGGTGGTGAACGCGTTCATCTTTTTCTATTAGCTCAGGGTGGAGGATGCCAATAAAGGAGAGATTCCGGTATTCCCCTCTGTAATCCAGGCCGTAACCAACTACAAATTCGTCGCTAATTTCAAAGCCAACGTAGTCAAGGGGAATATCTATTAGACGGCGCGCCCTTTTATCCAGTAAGGTGCAGATACGGAGACTGGCTGGTTTGTGAGCTGAAAGATGTTTTAGGACATAATTTAGCGTCATGCCAGTGTCTACAATGTCTTCAACCATCAGCACGTCTTGTCCGGTTATGCTGCTATCAAGATCTTTAGTTATTTTAACCACCTGGCCATCACTGGTGTAGTACGAGATAGCCATAAAGTCCAGGGTGATGGGAAGGGAAAGATGCTGCATGAGGTCAGACATGAAGCACGTGACACCTTTTAAGATGCCCACTAAGACCGGTTTTTTACCGGCATAATCTCGAGATATGCGCTTGGCTAAGACCCTGACTCTCCGTTGGATCTGTGTATGGCTGTATAAAACCCGGTCGATCCCTTCTACCTTAGTTTCTCCCAAGGGCCAATAGCCATATTTAGCAAGAAGATGAATGTAATCATTCTTGTTGAGTAATTTGATATTGATTTGGGGATACAGTTCCTTGAGGTGACGTACCTTACGGTTTTTTTCCGTTATCAAACTTTGCCTCAATGTCGTAAGCTCAACATAGAGGTCTAGTTCAGGTAAATAGAAATCGGGAGTGAACATTTCAGCTACTTCGTCTTTTTCCCAGTGAAGAGGGAAGGAACGAGGTTCATATAGCCACTCAATGGAGTAGAAATCCAGGAGCTTAGCAAATTCCTCTTCGCTAGGATGAGCAAAGGCTGGTCTTGGTGCATTGGTGGGTAATTGAGCTACTTGAGGGTTTATTTGCCTTTTGCTTGTTTTATAGTCTTTCTCCAGCAAGTAGAGTTCTCCTTTCTCCAGAAGGATGGCACATATATCGGCGACACTAAGGAGAAAGCTTTTGTCAGCTTCAGAGAATTCTTCAGGCTCACGAGTGTAAATTCTAATCTCACCAATGACCTCTCCCTTCCTAAGAATAGGAATTCCAAGGATAGAAGATATTCCTTGCGCCTCAGCCATTTCAGGGTGCTGGACTCTTTCGTCTTTGGTAGCGTCGGCAATAAATACTATTTTCCCATCAAGAATTTCTGGAAGGCTTTTACGGGCGTCAAGTGGGCCTTTTCTTAGATAAAGATCACTTAAGCCATAAGCACCTACAGTGATCAGGTATTCTTTTTGGGGGTTGAGGAGCGAGATACAGCAAGCATCTCCATGTACTGTCTTGGTAGTACTTTTAGCTATGGAATTACAAATCTTCCTAAAGCCAAAGAATGAGTTGGCTATTTTGCTTATGTGTTTAAGAGCTGGGTAATAGTTATCTCTCATATTTCACACCCGTTCCTAGCCACGTAAATAGTTGACACCCTTACCCCCTCTGTAAATTCTACCCTGAAACAAGTTCAGGGCTAAACAAAATCCAAAAAAGAAAATCAAAAGGCAAAAGTAAAAATGCAAAATGACAAGGCAAAGATAAATAAAAGATTAAAATGCAAAATGCAAAAATACAAAGCAAAAATTAAAACTTTTGCATTTTGAGTTGTCATTTT
>MNYE01000129.1 GCA_001873005.1 Dehalococcoidia bacterium CG2_30_46_9 | reverse complement strand
TTGCGTAAATTGAGTCTGGAGGAATTTGTCCAGCAAGCTATGCCATTTTTAGATAGGGATTTGCCCAGTTTGGTAAAACGGCCGTTGAACATCAATTACGTTCGCCAGGTTATGCCCTTGATTCAAGAGCGAGCCAAAACTTTAGCCGCAGTCCCACAGCTCGCCAATTTTTTCTTTCTTGATGAACCACAATATAGCATAGAGCTACTTCTGAGCCACAATTTAGATGCCACAACTGCTATTCAAGCTATCGTGGTTACCTTACAAAAACTGAAAACAATAGAAAGCTGGAGCGCTCAGTCTTTAGAAGACACTTTGAGACCACTAATCGTAGAGCTAAACTTAAGTACGGGGGAATTTTTTGGCTTGCTAAGGGTAGCAATTACCGGCCGCACCGCAGCACCACCACTCTTTCAAACCATGGCAATTTTAGGAAAGGAGAAAAGCCTGAAGCGGCTCAGCATAGCTCAACAAAGATTATCACCATAAATAATCAAGTCCCTGTAGTTACAGATCGTAATATTGTTGGCATTGTAGCCCGTGACAATACTCTCCTCGATATATTCTGGCTGGAATTGTGCTATAATGAGTTTACGTAAACTTAAGGAGGTTATGTCTCGCTTTTGGCAGAATCACTGGGTTTTATAGCTGGGGCACTTGTGACATGTAGTCTTATTCCTCAGCTCATTCGTGTCTTCCAACTTAAAAGTGCACGTGAGATAAGCACCCTTTTTACTGTCTTGCTTTTATCAGGTCTCATTATCTGGTTAGCTTATGGAATTTCTTTGAGACTCGCTCCAGTCATCCTTTGGAATGCAATCGGAACTGTTCTCATCGCTATACTTCTGTATGCAAAACTAAAGTACGGAAGGTAAGGCTTCACAAGCCTTCCTGAACTCAATTCATTGTTCAATTTCTCCGTTCCCTCGGCATTTCCTACGTGTTACTGGACTGTCTCAATTAATTTTAGCCTTCTTGTTTCCTTCATTTTCTCATTAGCTTTTAGGTCATTGGGGTTTCTGTCGGGATGATACTTTAAGGCAAGCCTTTTATAAGCCCTTCTAATTTCTTCTTCGCGGGCATTTCTCCCTATGCCCAAAATCTGGTAATAATCGCGCCATTTCACTTTCATAGTCCCCTAAGGAATTCAGGTTTAAGCAGAGATGGTTCTCTTCTTGTTAGAACGTAGTTCAGTTCGTATATTATCCTTTTCTTTTCTTGAGGGAGCCTCCCACGAATTGAGAGATAATTTGAAGCATGCATTGAGCTAAAGAAGCAATTAGTAAAATTGCAATTTTCCACAATTATTTTCAGTTCCTCAAGAGACTGGAAGGGAGAAATAGGATGAAATTTTCCCTCTTTCCATTCCTGATACAAAGGAGTGCCAGGAACCAGGGTCAAAGTTAAAGCTCCACAATATTCGGGATCAATTTCTGAGAGAATTCTGGCGGTATCCCGAGCATGCTCCTCGCTTCTCTCAATTCCAGCTAATCCTAAAATAACCGTAATTGACATGGTAATGCCTGCTTTCTTGGCTTTCCTCGCTGCCTCGATCATCTGGTCG
Source organism: Dehalococcoidia bacterium CG2_30_46_9 (assembly GCA_001873005.1). Taxonomy (GTDB): domain Bacteria; phylum Chloroflexota; class Dehalococcoidia; order GIF9; family AB-539-J10; genus CG2-30-46-9. The sequence goes on along the minus strand of MNYE01000129.1, from coordinate 10,441 downwards.
GAATTCGCTCCTTTGCCCGTTCTCTGTAGTATTTCATCCGAGCCGCTTTCCATGCCAGTATAAAAAAGTCTTAATTTTAGCTCTTCCAGAGCTTTTAATTCCTCCAAACTTCTTCGCAGAATATCCTGACAGGTTGCATAACAGGCAATCCTTTCGAGACCGGGAAATCTGCTCAAATATTCAAGAATTTCTTTCAACATTGGGAAGGGGTAAACCAAGGCATCACCATCCTGAAGAAATATCCTTTCCCCATCCCAATGCTGAGCAACTGCGTAAGCAATTGCTGGAATATTTGGGAGACAGAGCCCACTACTTTTATAGAGTGCTATTGCGTCAATTTCTTTTTTTACCTCCCCAACCTCCCTTATTTGAAGCTTTCTCCCATAGTAGCCACAAAATGTACAGGTATTATTGGAGCAGCCGTTAGTTAAAGGAAGATAATAGCTTTTCCATTCACTGGGAGGGCGAATAATCTCAGGCCTCTCAAAGCTCATCTTAACTAATTGGAGTGCACTCCTCTATTTAGACACAAAAAAGTTAAAGTGGTCTTCCAGAGTAGCACTGTATCCTGTTTCATAACAAGTAATGCCTCAAATTCATCCGGTGCCCATAGCCCAGTGCGAGTAAACCTCCTTTAAATTATAGACCTCCTCGATAAAATGGGAAAGCCTATTGAGGACATCAGCCTCGGATGGGTTGACAGACGGAGCTACCCTATCCTATTATTACCAGAATAACAAAAGGATCTGACATTATAGTTAACCGCATAAATTGTTGCACAAATTTTCCCCTGTCATTGCGAGCAAAGCGTGGCAATCTCATTAGTAGCTCTGAGATTGCTTCGGCTGACTTCGGCAGCCTCGCAATGACCTGTGTGTAACCATTTTTGCAATTGACTATAGTGAGGAGGAACACAGTATGCTTAATGCGTTGTGGGTAGTTCTCTTGGGGATGGCGATTATTTTTGCCGTACTGGGAGTACTACTTTTAGTTATGACCTTCTTAGATAGATTAGTTAGACCAAAGGAGAAAAAGGAGGAACGATAGGCAATGAATATCTTAGGAGGCGAATTCCTTGGCTTTCTCAACCTGAACTGGCAAGCTGCAGCAATGCTGGTTATCAGTGGCGTTCTTATGTGGTTGGGGATTGCTAGGAAGGTAGAGCCAGTTCTACTTGTGCCCATTGGTGCTGGATGCATGCTAGCTAATATACCTCTGGGTGGAGCAGCCGAGCCAGGTGGATTTTTAGCCATTCTAAGAGAGGCTGGCATTCATACTGAGATATTTCCCCTGCTTATCTTTATTGGTGTAGGAGCCATGATTGATTTTGAGCCCTTTTTGCAAAGGCCCTATACCATCCTTCTTGGTGCAGCCGCCCAATTTGGCATTTTTGGAACTTTCTTTTTGGCTTACTTATTAGGTGACGGCTGGCTTCACATTCTGGATTTCAGTTTACAAGACGCTGCTTCCATTGGCATAATTGGCTCTGCCGACGGTCCCACCTCGATTTTTGTCTCCACCACATTGCAGTCAAAATACACCGCGGCTATCGTTGTGGCTGCCTATTCTTACATGGCTATGGTGCCCATTATCCAGCCACCAATAATAAAGGCAATGTGCAGCAAAGAGGAAAGAGCCTTAAAAATGCCTATAGTTGCTGGAACAATTTCTCAAAGGACAAAGATACTCTTTCCCATAATCACCGTGCTCGTGGTGGGTTTGATTTGCCCCAAAGCCACGCCGCTTATTGGTTGTCTCATGTTCGGCAATCTGCTACGAGAGTGTGGCGCGGTTGAGAGTCTTTCCCGGACAGCTCAAAACGAAATGGTTAATATTGTAACTATACTTCTGGGCATAACTGTGGGAGGGATGATGGCAGGAACTGAGTTTCTCAGACCCGAGACCATTTTGGTCTTTGTAATGGGAGTGGTAGCCTTCAGCCTGGATACTGTGGCAGGTGTTCTCCTGGGCAAGCTGATGTGTAGGCTTTCGGGACGCAAGATTAATCCTATGATCGGCGCTTGCGGGATATCAGCTTTCCCGATGTCGGCTCGAGTAGTAAACAGACTGGGGCTCGAGGCTAATCCCTACAATCATCTGCTAATGCCCGCCGCTGGAGCCAATACTGCCGGGCAGATTGCTTCGGTGGTAGCCGGCGGAGTGATGCTGATGCTCGTGCCCATGTTTGCTTAACTAAAGATGTCAAAGTTTGGGCAGTTAGAGCAAATGAGCGACAAAAGAGCTAAATTTGTTGTCTTAGGGAGCTAAGTAATCCATGGAATCTATTCAGATTATTACACTTATTGTATTTATACTTGCTATTGGGTTGATTATTTGGGGGAAATGGGATAGAGCCGCAGTTGGCCTTATTGGCGTAGTACTAATGGTAATGTTAGGGACAATGACAGAAACCGAGGCTTTTAATTTTGTGGACTGGAATGTCATTGCTATACTTTTTGGTATCTGGGTAATCGCTTCTTATTTCGGAAAAACGGGTGTACCCCAGTATCTTGCTATAACAACGCTCAAGCTTTCTAGAAACAATGTGGCGATCTTTTTGACTTTGATAGGCATTATTTCAGGGTTTATTTCCATGTTTGTAGATAACGTGGTGGTAATCTTGATGATGGCTCCTGTGGTGTTACATATTACCAAGAAAATGAAGCTAAATTCCTTTCCCTTTTTGATCTTTGTGGGCTTGTGTGCCAATTTTATGGGCGTAGGTTTACTAATAGGCGACATATCTCCTCAAATGCTTCATTCTGTTTCAGGAATAGAATTCAACGAATTTATATGGCAGATGGGTAGGCCATCTTCTTTCCCCTTGCTAACAGCGAATTTTTTACTTACGGCTCTCTTGATGTATCGATTTAAGTTCAGAAAATCATTTGGGGAAAACAGCGCTGCCATTGCCGAAATACTTGCGGTAAATCCGAAAGAATACATAAAAAACCGAAGATTCACTGCTGTTACCATAGGACTATTTTTGGCTACCATCATTGCCATGTCTTTCCGGCAAGTGCTTAATCTCCATCTAGGCTTTATCGCCATAAGTGGAATGGTTGTCCTCGTTCTGATAAATGAAATTTTCTCCAAGCGACTGGAAAGTCCGAGCTTTGGGGATATTGTTAAGGAAATAGACTGGAGGGCACTACTGTTTTATGTAGTACTTTTCATCCTTGTCGGTGGCCTTAACCATGTAGGCGTAATCGAAATGATTGCTGATGCCTTAGCACCCTACTTTAAGCAGAATCTTATCCTGGGTTCAACTCTGCTTTATTGGGTAACAGCCCCGATAGTCACTGTGGTGGAATTTGATGCTTACATCCTGGCATTTTTGTATTTGATCAAGGATCTAGCTGCTTCAGTCAGCATTAATCCCTGGCCCCTATGGTGGGCTCTAGTATGGGCAGGTACATTGGGCAGCAACTTAACAATAGCTGGCGCCCCAGCTCTTTTTGTTACGCAAAACATTTGCCAAAGGGAAGATAGTTGTAAAATTCATTTGAAAGAATTTCTGAGTTACTCCGCACCCTTTGTAGGTATTAGCTTAATGATTCAATATATTCTGGCCATGCTTGTTTGGGTTCTACCTTATGCTTGAGGTTCACAAAATGTCTAAAGAAAGAATCTGGCATAATTTAAGCGTAAATGAAGTTATTGAATCACTAAACTCAAGCCTACAGGGTTTGGATGGGGACGAAGCAAGGCACCGCCTAGCCCAATTTGGACCAAACGAACTGGTGGAGAAGGAAAAAACCTCCCCCCTGATGCTTTTCCTGGAACAGTTTAAGAATTTCCTCATTATTATTCTTTTAGTGGCCGCTATTGTCTCCGGGGTGCTGGCATTATTAGGTGAGGGAGATATATGGGATCCCATTCTCATTGTAATCATTGTCTTCTTTGCTGCTGGCTTGGGCTTTGTTCAGGAGTATCGCTCGGAAAAAGCCATGGAAGCACTAAAGCAAATGGCAGCTCCCACAGCTACAGTGATAAGAAATAGGGAAGAGGAAGAAATTCCTGCCCGGGAGTTGGTTCCTGGGGACATAATATTGTTGGAGACTGGTGACCGCATTCCCGCCGATGCCCGTCTTACAGAGGCAGTGAACTTGAAAATAGATGAAGCACCTCTTACCGGAGAATCTGTTGCCGTGGACAAAATGACTCAGATTGTTCCTGGCGATGTGCCTGTAGGTGACAGAAGAGATATGGCATATATAGGCACTACCGTGGTTTACGGTAGAGGTAAGGCAATAGTGACAGGAACAGGCATGACCACAGAGTTTGGCAAGATTGCCACTATGCTCCAGGAGGTAAAGGCACCACCGACACCATTGCAGGTTAGCCTGGACAAGATAGGCAAGATATTGGGGATTGCCTGCCTTGTCATTTGTGCTGTTGTGGCCGGTGTAGGAATTATTGTCGGTATGTTTGACCACATCCTGGATGCTTTTATCTGGGGAGTTAGCTTGGCAGTGGCTGCCGTGCCAGAAGCTTTGCCAGCAGTGGTGACTATCTCATTAGCTATCGGAGTACAAAGGATGGTAAAACGCCATAGCTTAGTGCGCCGTTTGCCTGCTGTGGAGACATTGGGTTGCACTACATTTATCTGTTCCGATAAGACTGGCACATTGACTCAGAATCAAATGACAGTGCGAAAGATTTATGTTAATGATGAGATAATAGAAGTTGGTGGCGCAGGCTATGAACCAAAGGGAAGCTTTTACCTGAATGGTGCATCTATTAATCCACAGGATGAACCACATTTACTTCGCTTGCTCGAAGCCGGAGTGCTATGCAACGATGCTCATCTTATTAGCACCGACGGTGTTTGGCAGGTCAGAGGAGACCCCACGGAAGGAGCCATAGTGGTAGGTGGTGTCAAGGCAGGAATAAAAAGGGAAGAACTAACTCACCCTCGCATATCTGAGGTCCCCTTTTCTTCAGAGAGGAAAAGAATGACCACCATTCATAATACTCCACAGGGTATAGTGGCTTACTCTAAAGGAGCGCCTGAAGTTATCTTAAGTACCTGTACTCGCATTTATGCCGGTGGAATAGAGCGAGAGATTACAGAGCAAGACAGAAAAAGAATTCTCCAGGTAAACCAGGAGATGGCAGCACAGGCTTTGCGAATTCTTGGTCTGGTATATAAATCATTACCAGGTAAAGAATATGGTGGTGAGGTGGCGGAGAGAGTGGAAGAGGAAATGGTTTGGCTGGGGCTGGTAGGGATGATTGACCCACCACGGGAAGAGGTGAAGCAGGCTGTAGCATTATGTAAGCAAGCCGGGATTAAGTCCGTTATGATTACTGGTGACCATAAGCTAACTGCCGAAGCTATAGCTAAAGAATTGGGCATGTTACAAGAAAACGACATGGCTCTCAGCGGCAGCGAGTTAGATAAGTTGACACAGGCGGAGCTAAGCAATGCTGTGGAAGGGATCAAGGTTTATGCTCGTGTTTCACCAGCGCACAAAATGCGGATTGTAGAAGCTTTGCAAGCTAAGAGGCATGTGGTGGCTATGACTGGCGATGGGGTAAATGATGCTCCAGCTTTAAGGAAAGCGGATATCGGCATAGCTATGGGCATCACCGGAACTGATGTAAGCAAAGAGGCCGGAGCTATGGTATTAACTGATGATAACTTTGCCTCCATTGTGGCAGCAGTGGAAGAGGGGAGGAATATTTTTGCTAACATAAGAAAGTTTCTTCTCTACCTCCTCTCCTGCAACCTTGGTGAAGTCCTGTTAACATTAGTAGCGTTTGTTATTGCCGCAGTAACCGGGGTACATGTGCTTCCTTTAGTGGCTCTACAACTTCTAGCTGTAAACCTGATTACCGATGGATTGCCGGCATTAGCCTTAGCGGTAGACCCCGGCGATCCCGATGTGATGCAGCGCCCCCCGCGTGACCCTAAGAAAACTGTTTTTGATCGGCCTATGGTGAGTTGGATTTTAGGGATGGGCTTCTGGATTATGGCCACCACGCTGGGAGTATTCCTCTGGGCGCTCAATTCAGGAAGAAGCCCCATAGAGGCACAGTGTTTATGCTTTGCTACTCTGGTCCTTGGAGAGCTCTTCCGGTGCTTCGAGTGTCGGTCAGAAAGATACTCTATATTTCGCATTGGCCCCTTTAGCAACAGGTGGCTTATAGCCGCAGTCGCTTCAAGTGCGGCCATTCTTCTGGCTATGGTTTACATACCTTTCCTACAGAGTCCTTTCCACACTTACTCTATGACCCTGAAAGATTGGGGAATAGCAGTGCTGGCGGGAGCAACAAACCTAATTATAGCGGAGATAGCCAAGCTTGTTATGGCACGGCGAAGTCGGTTTGCTATCCCGAGATGAAAGGACTAACCAGCTCCACTGTCATTGCCAGCGAAGCGTGGCAATCTCATAAACGTAGTGCGACCCTTTAGGGTCGTGCATCGCTACCTGGCACGAGGCTAAAGCCTCGCACTACAAGATGCTAAGCGAGTAATCCCACTCCAAGTTTGCTTTGGTTATACCCCGCAACTGACGTGCTCCCCATAAGTATAGGAAAAGGTGACAGGGTCAAGTTTTCTCATGCCAAATGCTATAATAAGCTAGCGGGAGAGGTGACCGAGTGGCTGATGGTGCCGCTCTCGAAATTTGCTATCACATGTCACAAAGGGTCATTTTACGTTCAAATTAGAACTATTGTGTTGGTTGGCAAACCCTGTTTTGTATGTAGAATAACGTTTGGTGACAACCCGTTTCGTTTGGTCTATTAGCAGATTATTAGCAAAATTCCAGCTTCGGTTTGAACATGAGCCGCCAGGGGGTCGAACCCTGAACCTGCTGATTAAGAGTCACAAGCGAACTATACTACCTGATGCTCCCAAATACAAATAAGTGCTGTTTTGTTGAGAGGGAAGAATCATTTTGTATTTGGGGTAGCGTCCAGTGCTAGGGGGTGCTAAGAAGTTTGTTAGCAAAATGTTTGCAGAATATTAGCAGGGCTTAGAATCCTGGGGAGTCCGGTGGATTGGTCTTTCTCCCTTTCCCAGGTCAATTTCTAGCCTGGTGCCACATTTGGGGCAAATCTGCTGCTCTGGCTCAGTTAGTGCCCAGCAAAAAGGCCTGGCAAGAAATTCTAGGCTCAGAAAGCCTCTCCACCGGAATGGCTTCATCGGATGTCATGTTCCGGTAAACAGCTTTGATGACCTCTAGCCCTACCCAAACATTCACCGGGAAGTTGAGCAATCTAAACGCAAAGTCTATAATATATATATGCAACCTGGCTTAAAAGTTAGGCCTTTGGGAGGTTCACCAAGAATCCTTAGCCCCAAGCAGTTTTCCTGAAAGGATGGTTAAATCAAATTTTTTCGAGAGGCTCCACGAGCAACAAAGAGGAATCCAGAGGTATTGGAAGAGTGGAGTTTTCTCAATAATCAAGGCCACTCCCTCCCACACAACGACCTTGCCTATTCCTAGAAGGCGTGAGCTTTATATCTTGCTATTGCTGTTTGCAGGTTGCACCTTGCTCTACTACTTTGGGGAGCTGGTAGACTTCGCTGGCTGGACAGCTTTGCGCTGGCGCATTTTTTACACCGTGCACGATGTACATCGTATGGTTTTTCTCGCTCCCATAGTCTACGCCGGCTATTTCTTCAGGGTCAGAGGAGCAGTGGTTGTTACTCTGGCTGCCTTCGTTGTCTTCTTGCCTCGCGCTCTCATTATATCCCCTTACCCCAACCCCATGCTCAGGATAGTGCTTGATGCCGCAATTGTTGGCGTGGTGGGGTCATTCACTGGGGTGGTACGCAATGATTCCGAACGGCGTAGCCAACTCGAAGCTCTGGTGAGAAGTGTGAGAAGTGAAAGAGACAAGCTCCTTAGCATATTGGAGGGAATGAATGAAGGAGTCCTTATCGTCGGCCCTGATTACAGGATACGCTTTATGAATCCAAGCATGGTGAGAGAATTTGGTGAGGGTCTTGGCTCCTACTGCTATAAATACCTGTACAACCTTGATGGCCCGTGCGACCAAATTTGCAAACTATCAAGCGTCCTAGCTGGGGCGACTGAGAGATGGGAATATGATTTCCAGGATGGCAGGACTTTTGAGGTGATTGCTTCACCCTTTGTTGATTCCGATGGGAAAGTCTGCCAGCTTACCACATTTAGAGATATTACGCAGCGGAAGCGAGTCGAACTGGAACTTATCGAACTTAGCAAATTAAAGTCCGAGCTTCTGTCCAATATCTCTCACGAGCTCCGGTCACCGCTAACCTCCATAAAGGGAGTCATCAGCAGTTTGTTGCAGAAAGACGTAAAATTGGATGAGGAAACCCGGGAGATGCTTCTAATCAGCGTAATCGAGGAGACGGATAGATTGGCAAACCTGGTTACCAATCTGCTTGACATGAGCAAGCTTGAAGCAGGTGTTTGGAAACCGGAAAAGGAGCGCTGCCATATCCTGGACATTATCAATGAGGCCTTAGAGCGTCAGAAATGGGTTCACCAGAAGCATGTCTTCGAGACCGAAGTGGACCCCGATTTGCCCGAAATCTACGCCGACTATGGTCAGGTAAGACAGGTGTTGATTAACTTGCTGGAGAATGCGGCAGATTATTCAGAAGAAGGGACAAAGATAACTGTAAGGGCTAGGAGTGTGGACAGCGAGGTAGAAGTGAGCGTATCTGATCAGGGTATAGGAATACCACTGGATGAGTTAGGAAAGATATTCGACAAGTTCTACCGGGGTACCCAGAAACGACGAAGGCATAGGGGTGTCGGTCTGGGTTTAGCTATCTGCCAGGGCATTATTCTCAGTCACGGGGGGCGGATTTGGGCCGAAAGCAAGATGGGACAGGGCTCCATTTTCTACTTCAGATTGCCCATTCTCAGGCCGGGCAATGAGTGAGGCTTGAAGCTGATGACTAAAAAGATCAGAATTCTCGTCGCTGATGATGAGCCAAACATACGCATGTTTATCCGTGCTAACTTAGTGGCTCGGGGCTATGAGGTAGATCTTGCGCAGGATGGAGTCGAGACCCTGGAGGTAGCAGAACGTGTCCTTCCGGATGTAATCGTGCTCGATATAAATATGCCCCGGATGGATGGTATCGAGGCTTGCCGCCGCATACGGGAGTGGGCAGATATGCCCATCATAATCCTGAGCGTAAGGGGAGATGAGAAAGACAAGGTTAGAGCCCTGGATGAGGGCGCTGACGATTACGTTACCAAGCCCTTTGGCATAGAAGAGTTGCTGGCTCGAATTAGAGTCGCCCTAAGGCGTTCTGCAGGCCGAGTCGTTGCTGTGCCAATATTCACTGCGGGAGACCTGGAAGTTGACCTGTCTAAGCGGCTGGTTAAGAAGCGAGGACAAATTGTGAAACTCACGGGGACGGAGTATGAGCTGTTAGCATATCTGGTTTCCAATTGCGGGAAGATACTCACTCACAGAGAGGTGCTGCATAATGTGTGGGGTCCAGAATATAGCAATGAAAGGGAATATGTCCGCATTTTCATCGGGCAACTCAGGCGTAAGATAGAGGATGACCCCTCAAATCCTCGCTTGATTGCGACCGAATCGGGCATAGGCTATCGGTTTGTTAAGCCTGAGTAACATACTCCAGGCAAGCTCCCTGCTCGCCATATAATACCACCGCCCTCTTCGTTTCCTAGAGTTCAAACTTTATATGAAATCTTTATAATCTAGCGTCATATCCTTATGCCTTCCTTACGCCTCTTGAGTATAATAAAAAATGGTCGTAAGGATTCATAATCTTTTTTGCCAATGGATGGACTAAAGTCCTGGTAACTTCTTACATAGAATGTTGAGGCCATTAAAGCCTGCTTCAAGACCCACGCAAATTAGATATAAAGTAAAAATCTAAGAGTTCAAGTAGCTTGAAGGAGCAGTTCATTTAGGAGGTTGATTGAAATAGGTGCAATAGGAAGAGATGCTATGAATATTCGGCGTATGAGACGTAGTGATATAGATGCTGTTCTAGTCCTCGTCAACAAAACCACCGAAGAAAAAACTCGTCTTACCTATAGAGAGTTGGCCTTCGATGATCCTGGTGGGCCGCTTGACCTGAGTTTTCTGGCTGAGACTGAGGGTCAGATAATTGGCTTTATTATGGCTCGCCTGGAATATGTATATATACCATTTGTTGAAGTTTGTCTTGTTCACGCTGTGCTCGTCGACCCTGAATATCAGAGGCGTCACATTGGCTCTGCATTAATCAATGAGTTATCAAGCCATTGCCATCTTCAAAACATTAACACGATACGCACGCTTGTTCGTCAGGATGATGATGAGTTGCGCAGCTTTATCCAGCACCTAGGCTTTCACCGTAGTAATATAATCAACTGGGATAAGACTTTTGAAACCTGGTCTGACTAACTCTGATGTGGTTACTGCGGCCATTATAGTGGCAAACGAAACTTTACAGCCGAAGCTTTCT
>MNYE01000073.1:6192-12204 GCA_001873005.1 Dehalococcoidia bacterium CG2_30_46_9 | reverse complement strand
TGCAATTCAACAGTCCGTTTTTTGTTCAGGCTACGAGTAGAATACAAAGACACAAGAAGGAGTAGCACGGCCAATTTCAATCTGACAATGAAAGTCTCTATTGAAAGAACAATTCATAGCGATCGTCCCGAAGAGGATGACCTAGCCCAAAATCATATTCTTTTAATTCTTATCGATACAGAATTCCTATAGCCATTTTGCCTTATTTCTATTGAAGGAATCTCTCTGCTCTCTTGCTATAATAGAGGTGGCTGGTAAGGTTTGGTCAAGGGATGCCCATCAAGGGGCGGTTTAATCTTGTCCAAATCTAAGCCAAACCTGTAAAGTATTGTAGGGGTAATGTCTGCCCGCTCGCCCCGGCGTATTACCCCAGGGTCATTGGTGGCCAGGAAAACATAAGGGGCGTTACTATGGCTGTTCATACCCTCATCAAACCCGTGGTCAGCGGTAACATAGATTAATGACCTATCATACAGGTTTAGTTCTTTCAACTTTTGCATAATCTTGCCAGTCCAGATATCGGCAGATATGAGCGCATCATTATACTCCTTAGAGTTTTCGCCGAACGCGTGCCCTTTATGATCAACCTGGGCAAAGTGAACAAAGAAGAAGAACGGTTTGTCTTTGTATTGCTCAAGCAACTCTAAAGCCTTTGAGCCTACTCTTTCATCCTCCTCTAAACCATTGATAAAGATATCCATATTTTCCTTGCTGTAATAATATGGCTTACCCGGGATGAGCTGGTATTTCACGCCTCCCTCAATTATGATCTTTCCCTCTACTTTGTCCCCCTCCTTAAAGGGCTTACGCTGCGGTGGATCGGCATCTACATTTCCTCTCTTGCCAATCACGGCTACGGTAATAAATTTCTCCGCGCCAAAGAATTCTTCCAGACGTTCAAAAACGGTGTATCCCTTGGGTATTGGCTCATAGCGGCCGTTGCTGAATACGCCGGTGACCTCTGGTTCGTACCCGGTCAGGATTTGAGCCCAGCCGGCCTTGGTATCCGTCACCCGGTAGATATCAATGGCTACCAGGGCTCCTTCGGAACTCAGCTTTTTTAAGTTGGGGAGTTCTCCTCGGCTCAGACTTTCCTTGACGTGGTTTCTCTGAGCGCCATCCCAAATGTTCATTTTCCCTTCTATTTTAGATATCGGTCGAAGAAATTTGCTATTATTTTCGTAATCTCGGCGCGGGCTGGTGTAATAAGGCCACCAACCGGCATCAAGCCGTGCCCACCATTTTTGACTATGATCAGAGCCACCGGGACGCCAGCCGATGCTAATCGTTGGTATAGTGCCTGTGATTGACCAAGCGGCACAAGGTTGTCCTTTTCTCCGTGCAGAATCAGAAAAGGCGGGTCATCTTTGGAAACGTACATCACCGGGCTTGCCTGTTTGATGATCTGGGATGCGTGGTCTGAGGTACCAAAAACTTGCTCTATGAGTGGTGATTTGTTCCCCTCGAAGCCTACCGTCAAATCGGCTGGGCCGAACATATCTACCACTGCTTGTACCCGGCTTGATTGGTTAGCGTACCCACCCGAACCCTCAAATCCAGCACTGACGTCAGTTAGGCCGAGCAGCGCTACCAGATGGCCCCCGGCACTGCCACCCCAGGCACCAATGCGCCCCGGGTCAAGGCCGTAAGTAGCAGCGCTCGCCCGCAGAAAACGAATGGCGCACTTAACGTCCTCAATCTGAGCTGGAAACTTGTACTGTGGCGCCAGGCGGTAATTGACTGCAGGAACCAGGTAACCTCTGGCTATGAGTTCTGCTATGTCTCGTTGTCCGGCACCAGAGGCTTTATCACCTTTAGTCCAACCGCCACCGTGTACATAAACTACCGCAGGTACAGGCCCATTTGCTACCTTGGGATAATAAATATCCATCTTGAGGGCAACACCATCAGCGGTCCCATAGGTGACATCACGTTCCACTGCGCCTAGCTTGGCAGGGTTGAGGGGTGCGATTGCAGGTGACAGCAACGGTGCTTGTGACCCACAGGCGGTGGCAGCTATTAATCCTGAGAGCAATAAGACAGCGAGTGAGATTTTGGAAAATCCATTCATTCTTGATTGGCCTATCTTGATTTGTACACTCCGCCTTTGGCTGTTCGGCCAGTCTTCTTCAATTATAGAAGTTGTCCAAAAACTGGTTCCACAATCTTCTTATGCTGGCGAAAATCTCCTTGCCTTCTTCACTTCGTAATTTATAATTAACCACATAAGTTGGTACACAATTTATTTGTCATTACGAGCGAAGCATGGCAATCCCATTGGCAGCTCTGAGATTGCTTCGGCTGACTTTGTCAGCCTCGCAATGACCTTTCCGTAACCATTTTTGGAATTGGCTATAGCTGCCATCCTCCTTACTACGTCAACCGGTTCCATATTTTGTCTTCTTTCAGCCACTCCTTCACCCCGGCATCCATTACTGCCTTCTCAGGCTCTTTCTCCATTGTTTCTTCTAATTTCTTAATCGCCTAGATTTCCTTAATAGCAGCTACAATGGCTTCTCTCTTTTCTATTGCCTGTTTCACCTTCCTGGGTAATCCTTGCCCTGTCCTATTTTCACCATAGAGAGCACCTTCCGCCTTATCAATGGCTAGCCCCTCAGCCATATATCTCTCAATATTAGTCATTAGTCTCTAGACTTAAGACTATTGACTATCAGACTATTTTTACTTCACACCCAACACCTGGCGGGCAATGGTCCACCTCTGCATCTCGGAAGTTCCTTCGTAAAGTTCAGTTATCCTCTGGTCACGATAATATCGTTCCACAGCAAAATCTTTGGTGTAACCATAACCGCCAAAAATTTGAACAGCTTTGTGACAAACCCTGTGAGATGCCTCACTGGCAAAGAGTTTTGCCATGGCAGATTCCTTAGGAGGAGCATGCCCTTCTTTCTCTGTTAGCCAGGCAGCTTTATAAATCAATAGCCGCGCCGTCTCAATATCCGTGGCCATGTCAGCAATCATCCACTGTATCGCTTGCATCTTAGCTAGTTCCATGCCAAATTGCTTTCTCTCCTTGCAATAAGCCACGGCGGCGTCAAAAGCTGCCTGGGATATACCTAATGCCTGGGCAGCTATACTGACCCGACTGGCATCTATCGCTTCCAGTGCCACCCTGAACCCCCTCCCCTCTTCGCCTATCAAATTAGCCACAGGTATTTTGCAGTTGTCGAAAATCAACTCGGTGGCTGAAGCGGGGTGTAACCCCATTTTCCTTTCTATCTTGCCTACCGAGAAGCCAAAGGTACCTTGATCAACGACAAAAGCGCTAATACCTCGGTATCCCAACAATTTATCTTTAGTGGCGAAGGTAGTAACGAACTGAGCTTCGGCACCATTACTTATGAAAATCTTAGTCCCGTTGAGGATATAAAAATCGCCTTCTCTGGTGTATCTTGTTTCCAGAGCGGCGACGTCGCTCCCTGCCATAGCCTCGGTTAGACCAAAAGCAACTATCGCTCCGTTAATTACACGGGGGATATAATGTTCTTTTTGTTGCTCGCTGCCATGCATAAGAATTGGATACATAGCTAGCCCCAAACTGGCTAGATAAGCAACACCCAGGCCAGCTGAAGCTCGGGAAACTTCTTCAGCGGCAATAGCAAAACTTATCTCGTCTCCACTCCCCCCATACTTTTCCGGAAAATGAACAGCAAATAACCCGGCATCAACCATCTTCTTGATGGTTTCATGGGGAAACTTGTTGCTCTCATCCCATTCAGCAGCATAAGGTTCGATTTCCTTAACACAGAAATCCCGCACCATTGTTTGAAACATCTTTTGTCCCTCAGTCAGTTCGAAATCCATTCTTTGAACTCCTTTAATTTATTTTTGATCAGTTCCCAGACACCAGAAGATTGCCTGTGACTCTTTTGTCACACTCCTTCGCTCCCAGAGTCAGGAAAACCAAAAGCCATTTTAATCAAGATACCAGGGAAAAACAAGAACTCGAAATTGCCTGTGAAACCTGCCCGAACAGGGCCGCAGTTGGAAATAGTTGTCAAGCTTTTTGTTGTTCCACAGGTGCTTTAATTAGAGATGCAAAAAATACTCCCAAAGCCGAAGCTATAATGCACATCCATACCATGTAGTAATACGAACCTGTAACATCAAAAATTCGTCCGCCGGCAAAAGGACCTAAAGCCGTACCTATGCCGGCGAAAACGACAGTAAGGCCGAGTATAGTTGCTGTGGCTTTCGAACCAAAGAAATCTACAATAAATGACGGTACTACGCCTGCCCACCCACCAACGCCCAAGCCGAAAATTATGGCAAATAAGAAAAACATCCACAGTTCCCGACAGAACAAAAGCAAAAACACTCCTATTAGCTGAACAACGACACTGCAAAGGAAGCAACGCTTCCTGCCTATCCTGTCGGAAAGGAAGCCCCCTCCTATTCTACTAGCTATGCTCGTCCCACCTATGACCCCGGCAACAATCCCAGCAGTCACCAGGGGTATTCCCCTATCCGTAAGAAGGGGAACTATATTTATCATTATTGCCCAATCAGCTATCGCGGCGAACAACCAAGCCAAACTTATCATCCAGAAAGCCCTCGTTTTCAAAGCTTGAGCTGCGGTAAAATCTTTAGTGGATTTCCCTTCTACCTCCACCTCAATGCTTCTTTTCGGGGCTTGCTTTACGAACCTTGCTACAGGAATAAAAAGAACCCAACAGATAACCCCCACAACAATATAAGCTATCCGCCATCCGTAGGACGAAATAAGCCAGGCAGCTAAAGGAGAGAAAACTAAAGACCCCGCTCCTAGACCAGCTGCTCCTACCCCTACAGCAAGACCTCTTTTCTCTGTAAACCAGCGAGAAACTGTTGCCATTAGGGGACTATAAATTGAGGCAACCCCGAGAGCAAAAACAAAGCCATAGAAAAAGTAAAGCTGCCAAATGGTAGAAGTACGACTCATCAAAAGCATGGCCAGACCAATGCAGAAGCCACCTACGGCAGCAACTACTCTGGGACCAAACCTATCGGTTATTTTCCCCGCTACTGGGGCAAAAATATCATGAACAATAGCATAGATGCTGAAGGCACCAGCGGTAGCCGCTCTACTCCAGTTGAATTCAAAAACTAGTGGCTTAAAGAAAACTCCGAAAGCAAATGCCAAGCCGAAAGCTAATAACTCAGCGAGAAAAACTACCCCAACTATTACCCATCCGTAATAAGACCGTCTAGATTCTTCCAAATAAGGCATCTTACCCTCTATATCTAGATTTTAGACTATACTCTTTGTTTGGGTAAAATCAAAATCATACTAATAGTTGCATTATTTTTGCCATCGTGGTAAAATTTTCTTAAGCCTTTAAATCAGTCCAGCGAGACTGATAAGGGGAAACATGCTAAAGCAAAGTAGGGCAACAGTCCCTTCTAGGGCAGGCAAACTAGTTGTTAACCTCTTGTCAGTTTTCTGGCAGGAGGTTTTTTAATGCCAGAAAAGGTCCTCCTTATTTCCAGCGATATAAAGCGGGCCTTATATCGCATCGCTCACGAGATCATAGAAAGAAATAAAGGTGCTGAAGACATTGTGCTTATAGGCTTGTGGACTCGAGGGGTACCTTTAGCCCGGCGCATAGCCGATATAATTCAACATTTTGAAGGCGTCCCAGTCCATGTTGGTGCTTTAGATATTGCTCTTTATCGAGATGATATTTCTTCTCTTGAATTAAGATCGACACTTCGAAAGACCGATATTTCCAGTGATATTACTGATAAGCATGTGGTGCTGGTTGACGATGTCCTTTACACCGGGCGGAGTATTCGCGCTGCTATGGATGCTCTTATAGATCTGGGACGTCCAAAGTCTATACAGCTAGCTGTGCTTATTGATCGCGGTCATCGAGAACTTCCCATTCGGGCTGACTATGTGGGAAAGAACATACCAAGCTCCCGGGATGAAGAAATACAGGTTCAACTGGAGGAAACCGATGGTGTAGATGAGGTAACAATAAAAGAAAAGCAAAATGTAAAAAGCAAAAT
>MNYE01000073.1:0-6184 GCA_001873005.1 Dehalococcoidia bacterium CG2_30_46_9 | reverse complement strand
AACTTTGATTTTTTATTTTTAATATTTGATTTTTAAGATGAATCTGGCAAATAGAAGTCTAATCACCATAGACGACCTATCTAATGGTGAAATCGAAACAATCCTTTTCCTGGCAGATGAAATGGCGGCTTTAATAAATGACCAATGTGAGGTATGCCGGGGAAAGATCATGGCAAGTTTGTTTTTTGAGCCAAGCACCAGGACACGGCTATCCTTCGAGACTGCGATGCTGAGACTCGGGGGTCATGTTGTAAGTGCAGTTGACATTGGTGCAACTTCTCTAGCCAAGGGAGAAAGCATTGCTGATATGGCAAGAGTTGTCGGGAGTTACGCTGATATAGTTGTCATCAGGCATCCCTGGGAGGGAGCAGCCAAGGTAGTTGCTGATTACGCTGGCATCCCGGTAATAAATGCCGGCGACGGAAGCCATGAGCATCCTACCCAAACCTTGTGCGATCTCTACACTCTCAAGAAGGAAAAACAAACGATTAAAGGTCTAAAAGTTGCCCTGTGGGGCGACTTGAAAAATGGGCGAACAATACATTCCTTAGCCTACGCACTGGCTAGGTTTGGCGCTACTATCCTTTTCCGTCCCAGTCCAGGACTGGAGATGCCGGAGTATGCCCTAAGAAAACTAACTACGGAATACGAAGGCAAGCTGGAAAGGGACGCTGAGACCCTGAAACATGCTTTCCAGGGGAGACTTTTCCCTGTGGATGCTATGTACATAACACCAAGCCATCCCCACCAGCTTGCCATGATGCCGGACATTAGCATTCAAATCGAGCTGAAGACAGGGGTTGATGCCCTTTATGTCACCAGGTTTCAAAGGGAGAGACTTACTGCCCCACCAGAAGCACAAGAGATAAAGAAAGACTACCTTGTAGTGGATAGAAAACTCTTTAAAGAAAAGGAATTTAAGCGAGCACTTGTTATGCATCCCCTGCCCCGCGTTGATGAACTCGCTTACGAAATGGATGCCGACCCCAGAAGCATGTATTTCAAACAGGCTGCTCGTGGAGTGCCTGTGAGAATGGCACTTATAGCCCTTTTGTTGGGAACTTTGGGAACTAAGGAAGTTACCATCCCTAAAGAAAACGAGTCATTTGTTGCCAGAAAAGACTATCCCATCTATAAACGGGATTCTGGGGTTAAGTGTCCCAACCCAATCTGCGTGTCAAACCAGGAAACAGAAGCAAGGTATATAAAGCCCGAGTTCACAATAGTGAGCTTCGAGCCTTTAATACTGAGGTGTGTCTACTGCGAACACGAACTTTATCCCAAATATATCGCCAGTTCGGATTGGCACGAGGGAAGGCTGGAGAACAAGAAATATCATAGCGCTGATAGTCATTTGATCCGAAAGATTAAGCCCGCGAATCTAATCATTTTTGCTGCTGAGAATGAAGCTCAAGCCCGGGGGTTCAAACCTAGCAAGTATGTCACAGGACATTAGTGGAATAAACAATAAAACCGCCCCATTGCTTATTCGTGGTGGTCGCATAGTTGACCCCAGCCAGGGCATAGACCAGGTCGGTAATCTACTGGTTGATGAGGGCAAGATTGCGCACATAGGAGGTGAAATCCCAACCACCGTTGCGACCGAAGCGAAGCAATCTCAAGTAATTGATGCCACCGGGTTGATTGTTTGCCCCGGTTTTATAGACCTTCATTGTCACCTTCGTGAGCCGGGCTTTGAGGATAAAGAAACCATTGCCACCGGGACAAAAGCGGCTGCCAAAGGTGGCTTCACCACCGTTTGTTGCATGGCGAATACAAATCCTCCTTTGGACAATAAAGCTGCCGTGGAGTGGGTAAAACAGAAAGCTAATAAAGATGGCGTTGTTAATGTCTTTCCTATAGGTTGCATTACCAAAGGGAGAAGAGGTGAGGAAATTTGTGAAATGGCTGAGCTGGCTGAGATGGGAGTAGTTGGCTTTAGCGACGATGGAGATCCTGTGTCTAACTCTTTAGTCATGCGTCGTGCCCTTGACTGTAGTCGCAGTCTCGGCTTACCGGTTATTGACCATTGCGAAGATAGGCCACTCACTGACGGCGGAGTTATTAACGAAGGCTGGCTGTCCGCCAAGCTAGGGTTAAAAGGAATACCGGCGGCGGCTGAGGAAATCATGGTGGCTCGGGACATTGCCTTAGCAAGACTAACTGGCGCAAAAGTTCATATTGCCCATGTTAGCACAGGTGGCTCGGTGGAGCTCATACGCCACGCCAAGGAAAAAGGGATTCTAGTTACTGCGGAAGTTACCCCTCACCATCTAACGTTAACTGAAGAGAGTATTCTAGCCTCACGCAAACCCTCTCTCTTGAAGGGAGAGGGAAGGGAGAGGGTGAAGCGAAGCAATCTTAATCCGCCGAGCTACGACACGAATGCCAAGGTGAACCCACCACTGCGAACCAAACAGGACATAGAGTACTTGATTAAGGGACTTAAAGAAGGCGTGATTGATGCCATAGCTACTGACCATGCACCACATACTCTAGCAGACAAAAAATGCGAAGTGGAGCTAGCTGCTTTTGGCATCAGTGGCTTTGAAACTGCTTTAGGTTGTCTCATGAATCTGGTGCACAAAGGGGAAATAGACTTGACCACATTGCTCTCTAAATTAACTTGTGGACCGGCAAGAATAATAGGGAAAAATAGTGAATTAGGCACGTTTAAAATAGGGGTCCCTGCCAACATCACTATATTTGATCCTGATCGAGAATGGATAGTAAATAGTCGGGAGTTCGCGTCTAAAGGTAAAAATACTCCTTTCGATGGGTGCCAGTTTAAAGGCAAGGTAATAGCAACCATAGTTAATGGCAGGATGGTTTACAAAGATCTGTCTTTTGTCATTCTGGACTCCAAAGGTAGAAAATTTCATGGTTAAGAGAGCAATCTTGGTTCTTGAGGATGGCTCAGTTTACCAAGGTGACTCTTTTGGCGCTGAGACTACTACCTATGGTGAGGTAGTATTTGATACTAGTATGACCGGTTATCAAGAAATGCTCACTGACCCGTCGTTCGCTGGTCAGATCTTAGTGCTCACTTATCCTTTGATTGGCAACTACGGCATCAACGAAGGCGATTTTGAATCAAAGCAGATCCAGGTCAGGGGCTTGACCGTTCGAGAATATTGTTCTCAACCCAGCCACTGGCAAAGCACACGTACTTTACACGAATTTCTGCTGGCGAGTGGCATTCCTGGTATCAGTGGTATAGATACCCGTTCTTTAACTCGTCACCTGCGCTCAAGTGGGGTAATGATGGGCATTCTCAGTTCAGAAATGACCCAGGAAGAGGCGTTGCAGGAGATAAAAAAACTGCCTAGATATGACTGTGTTGATTTTGTTCATGAAGTTAGCACACAAAAGGCGTATGAATGGCAATCCAATACGCCTGTCATTGCAAGCCGAAGCCTTGAGCATAGCGAGGGGGCAATGACTTCCCCTGTCATTGCGAGCAAAGCGAAGCAATCTCATAGAATTGTAATCATTGACTATGGCTTGAAATACAACATATTGCGCATTTTGAGCCAACTTGGCTGCCAGGCAACTGTTGTCCCTTGTACCATTTCAGTGGAAGACGTCTTAGCCTTAAATCCTTATGGTATCGTCCTCTCTCCTGGCCCCGGTGACCCTGCTCTTCTTGATGATATAACGGAAACGGTAAGAAAGCTTATAGGACGAAAGCCAATAATGGGTATCTGTCTCGGGCATCAACTTATAGGTAGAGCTTTTGGGGTGAAAACATTCAAATTAAAGTTTGGACATCGTGGTGGCAATCATCCAGTGCGTGACCTAGCCACCGGCAGAGTATATATCACTGCTCAGAATCACGGCTATGCCATAGAGGCCGATACCTTAAAAGGAGGACTTGAGGTCAGCCATATAAACCTGAATGATGGCACGGTGGAGGGCTTGAGACACCAGGATTTGCCCGTTTTGTCTATTCAATATCACTCCGAAGCCTCCCCCGGCCCTCTGGATAATATGTATCTCTTTGAGAGATTTTTGGAGATGGTGAGATAGGAGAGATGAATATAGCTCTAAAGCAAAAATTTGAAGACTCCACTTGGGATTATCAAGGCGAGTTTACTAAGGCATATACTCACGGTTTTCATTCCTATCCAGCTATGATGATTCCTCAAGTTGCCCGAAGGTTAATATTAGAATATAGCAATGGGGGAGATACTTTGCTCGATCCTTTTTGCGGCTCTGGGAGCGTTCTGGTAGAGGCAAAACTAAACAAGCGTTATTCATGGGGAATTGACTTAAATCCACTAGCTATTCTTATTGCTCGTGTTAAGACCACACCTGTTGAGCCCAAACTGCTTACTGGGAAGTTGTGGGACATTTTGGAAGGTTTAAATACATTGCAGCCGGGAGAAGTGCAAGTGCCAGATTTTTTCAATATCCGTTTCTGGTTTAAGGAAAGAGTTATTTTTGAGTTAGCTAAGCTTAAAGCAGTAATAAATCGGATAGAAGCAAATGAAATAAGAGAGTTTTTCCAAGTCGTTTTCAGCGAAGTGGTGAGATTAAGCTCCAATTCACGTAGCTCTGAATTCAAATTATATCGTTATCCCCGTGAGCGCTTACAAAATCATGAACCAAATCCAATAAAGCTTTTTGGGAGCAAAGCTATGGCTAACATAGCTGGAATGGAAAGGTACTATAAAGAAGTTCCTGATTCATATTGGGTTCGACCTATCTTAGGTAACACATTGAAGCTCGGCGAAATTCCTAAGGACTCAGTAAATATCGTAGTAACTTCCCCACCTTATGGTGATAGTCGCACTACGGTGGCTTATGGTCAATTTTCAAGGCTTTCTAGCCAGTGGCTAGAGCTTGAAGAATATGAAAGCGTTGATAAAAAATCCCTTGGAGGGATCCCGACTAAAACTTTACAGCACTCGTTACCTTCGAAGGCTTTGAATAATGCAATCCAACTTATAAGCGAAGCAGACGAGCACCGAACTAAAGACGTGCTCAGTTTCTATATTGATTTGAATAAAGCTTTAATTGAAATCGATAAGGTAGTGAAAAGAGGGGGTATGATGTGCTTCGTCATGGGCAATAGGTCTGTCAAGGCAATTCGCCTACCCACAGATGTGATCTTGGTCGAGCTACTGACTGACTTAGGGTATGCTCACCTATTAACAATCGTCAGGAATATACCGAGCAAGAGAATGCCCTTGCAAAACAGCCCAAGTAATATTGCTGGCAAGGTATCCGATACAATGCACAAGGAGAGTATAGTCATTATGCGGAAGGAGTAAAGTCTTAATGGAAAGTTATCAAGGACAATCAATTGATTTTAGGGGACAAACTGAATTTTTTCTCGAGATAGCTAAAAATTCACTTCGAAACTTTGTGCTCGCACGATTGAATTGTGATCCGCCGGAAGAGGAGAAGCCTTTAGACTATAAGATTCCCAAGCCAGTTGGGAGGGAGAAGCTAGCAATCCAAGATGAAAGACTAATTTACCAAGCTAGGCAGAAAGTTCCTCCCCTTCAGAAAATCCTTGATGAAGCGATTGAGAACATTAAAAAAGCATCTCCTCAAATTCTTGTACCTGAATACATCAGGGCTCACTTCTCTGAATGTGCAACAACATTAGAGCCTAAAGCTCTCGAAATTTATCTTCACTATGAAAGGAAAACATTCCTATCAGCAATAGATACATGGGTTTCACAGAATGAAAGCGTTATAAAAAGCCTTAGCGAAAAGGGGTTACCATCATCTGATTTTGCTAAGGAAGTGATTAAATTATTTTATCCCTTGGTGCAAAGACTAGAATTCAGATCCGGTCAGACACGGAAAGCTAGGGGAGGCAGGACTTTTGAACTTGTTATAGGGTATCTATTAGGAAAAATTGGCGTCCCTCATCAAAAGCCTAAAGGAAAACAACAGACAAAGATTCTTAAAAGAGTAGACCTTGTTATACCGGACCAAATAACTGCCATTGAGCGTCCTGATAAAGCCTATTTCCTCTCTTGCAAGCGGACACTTAGAGAAAGGTGGAAACAAACTATCCCAGAGCGGAAACCAAGTTGGAGAGTTTTTCTGTTAACTCTAGTATCTAGTCTCTAAAATGGCTTGAATGAATTTTCTTGTCATGCGATAATAGATGCATGGCAGGAATAGCGAGGAAAATAGAATTATCCAATGAAGACAGAGAAACTTT
>MNYE01000096.1:1270-3578 GCA_001873005.1 Dehalococcoidia bacterium CG2_30_46_9 | reverse complement strand
TTTGTTGGGTTTGTTGAGCTCGGAGCAAGGCGTCGGCTCTCTTTTGGGCCTGGGCGGTTTCTTCGAGGTTGGGATCATATTGCATGATTAGATTGTCAATGCCACGGAGCAGGTTCTCCCAGTCGAAAGCGGATTCTCTCACCGGCGTTGGTGGTGTTTCCTCTGTTTCTCCGCTGACCTGGGTATGAGTGATAGTAAGGTTCTCGCCATAATCTCCTTTGAGAATAGTATGATAGCCAGGCTTATTCTGGTATTCATAGCAGGATGCCTCCGTGGGAAGTAAGTCCTTAACGAAGGTAAGTGCCTCCCTCTGGATCAGGCCATCGGTGACGAAGGAGAGCAGTCTTCTCAGTTCAATATGCCCGTGACTTCCGCCTCTAACCAGAAACTTGGGATAATAGTTGTCTATGGTGCTGCTCTTAGGAGTATCGGGATTGTTCCATAAACGAATGCCAAACCTGCCAAGTAACTGATAGAGGATGACCCAGACATAGCAGGGAAAGGCGGCGGTGTAATTCCAGCGAAGGGCAAATCGGGCTGACCAGGATGATGCGAGATCCCAGGCATCAATACAAAAGAGTGTAAGAGTTTGTCGAGTTTGTTGAGTTATAGAGTATTCCCAACCAGCAATCCAGTAGTGCCCAACATCGGAGACTTCATTGCCTGCCCCGGTCTTGTAGCCTAGTTTCAAGGCAACCTCGCTTCCCTTCTTGAGATTCTGAAACAAGTTCAGCATGACAATGTTGGAATGTCATTCCGAACATGTTTCGGAATCTCACCTTGATGCTGAAACAAGTTCAGCATGACAATATCAGGGCAGAGATGCTGAATCCCCTGAATCAAGTTCAGGGTCAGCATGACAATGTTGGAATGCAGCCTCTTGAAAAATTGCCGGAAAACACATCACATTACGAGGTATTGACGGATTATGCTCGGGTGTTATAGACTAGAAAGCTAGATGGGTCATATATATACCACAATAAAAATCTCCAATATGGAGAGGAGCAAGGTCACAGAGGTGCAAGCTCTGGCGGATACTGGCGCCACTTTGACTGTTATTCCCCAGGCGATAGCCCAGGAACTGGAACTGGGCGAGGTTAGTACGGAGATGGTGAAGACTGGTGCTGGCAAGATTGAACTAAAGCGGTCTTCCGCCAGAATAAGCATTGACGGGAAGGAAGCGGTTCAAGATGTGCTCATATCTGATTTTATTGATCGTGTCCTTCTTGGTGTTGTCACCCTGGAAACTCTGGCTCTATCCTTAGACCCATTGACTGGCGAGCTCAAAAAAGAAATGCTGTTACTGTATTAAAACAATAACAGTCCAGTTTTGAAAAAATTTTAACTTTTGGAATTTTACCTATTGACAAAAAATATAAATAGTTTTAGAGTAATATAAACCTGAAAGGGTCATTATACGTTTTGTTTCTTCAGGTAAGGAAATTTTGATGGCTCAAACACTGGAGGAAAGGGTAAGCAGGCTGGAGGGAGTAGTGGAGCAGATGAATGAGAGACTGGGTAGAATAGAGGGTGATATTGCAGGCTTGAGGCAGGAGATGGGTGGCTTGAGGCAGGAGATGACGGAACTGCGAAAAAGCCTATATCGGGAGCTTCATACTAACTTCCGCTGGACTATGGGCACTATAATCGTAATGTGGGTGACCGTAATCTGTGCTATTATATTTGCCTGAAAGGTGGAAACTGGCATGGAAATTAAAGGCATCAAGGGATTTTTGGACGAAGGCAAAAGCTATATAGCAAAAGGCGACTCCGTCCAGGCCAGTGAGAAGCTTTATAAAGCTGCTGAAGAGGCGATAAAGATTTTAGCCTTAACCCGCGCTCCTGAAATAGGTAAGGAAGCGGCGGAGAAGGAAAGGTGGACCAGTGATTTGTTATTCAAAGCCGCCGGTAGAATGGGGAGGGAAGTAAGACATTGCTGGGATTCAGCCTGGACGCTTCATGTCCAAGGATTCCATGAAATGAAGTTAAATATTAGTGCCGTAGAGGAGAGGATAGAGGATATTGCTGAGCTGGTAAAGCTCGCTGAAAATAAACATGAGAGTGTTTACTAACTGTCATGCCGAATTTGTTTCGGCATCTCTACCTTAATATTGTCACCCTGAACTTGATTCAGGGTCAGGGTGACAAAAAGAAAAGCATTGTTAAACACTCTTTGGAATCTTGTTGACATTCTGGAAATTGAATGATAATATTTAAGTGCACCTTAAAAATTGCATAATACCTTCTATAAATTAAAGAGCTAAAATGGGGTGATGCCTATGGTAAAGTCCCCAAGAGAATGTTTTCC
>MNYE01000096.1:714-1240 GCA_001873005.1 Dehalococcoidia bacterium CG2_30_46_9 | reverse complement strand
GGCGCAAATGTAGTGCGAGGCTTTAGCCTCGTGCACGACCCTAAAGGGTCGCACTACAGATTGGGCAGCCTGTAATGAGGCAGGCTTAAAACAAGGTTTACTGGAAGTGGAAAGTGGGAGCGAACAATGGCTGTAATCGAAAAAGAAATTAAATTAGTTGGCTCTAAAGGGGAAAGGAAAGTTTTTGCCATCTTTGATAGGGGCTCTACTTATTCCTGCATTGAGCCAGGACTGGCACGAAGTTTGGGGATGGTTGAAGCCCTTCCTGAGCCAATGGATTTCGGTACTGCTAAATGGGGTGAAAGGCTAGCGGCCAAAGAGGCAATTCGTCTTAATTTTTATATTGATGGCTACAGATTTTCAGATGAGTTCATGCTTATTCCTGAGCTTTCTGAAGCGGTGATTATTGGTGCAAAAACACTTCAAGCCTGGCGAATGAAATTGGATTTTGAAAAGGAAGAGGTCATCATTGACCCAAAGGTGACTAAATTGAGGCTATTGTAATCATGAAGTCATACCTCGTAAT
>MNYE01000096.1:0-706 GCA_001873005.1 Dehalococcoidia bacterium CG2_30_46_9 | reverse complement strand
TTGACAAAGAATGCTTATTTTTATAAGATATTGGCAAAATTAAGGAGGTGATGCCTATGGTAAAGTCCCAAAGGGAGAAATGTAGTGCGAGGCTTTAGCCTCGTGCCGGCAATTCCAGCGGGGAAGCGAAAAGCCTGGCCCGGGCATAATAATGTAGTGCGAGCCCTGACCCTGAACTTGTTTCAGGGGATTCAGGATAGCCTCGTGCACGACCCTAAAGGGTTGCACTACAGAAGTTGGGCAGCCTGTAATGAGGCAGGCTGGAAGAGGGTTTACTGAAAATGACCAAAGTAAAAGAACTCAATCCTGAGGAGGTCGACTTCAGGGGAGAGAACTAGAAAGTTCCTAAGCAAAGACAGTGATTAAAGAAGAAATGAGTAAGGAAGCGGAAAAGGAAGTAAAGATAAGTCCTAGAAAGCTAAGAAAAATAAAGAAGGCCTTAGCTGAATTTGAGGCGCTGAAGAAAGCACTGAAAGAGGACCCAGAGTGGAAGAAGTATGACAATCCTGGAGTCAGCAACTTTGATTTGCTCCTCTTTATGGAGGGCAAATTTTCTGCCCTTGACAACAAGCTTTCTTGGCTTTTAGGCGCTTCTGCTACTGCGACAGCCTTACTGATAGCTCTGGCTGTAGCTGTTTTTTAGGAACTTAAGGGATTGTCATTGCAAGGAAAGCGTGGCAATCTCAAAAGATAATAAAAGGAGGAA
>MNYE01000100.1 GCA_001873005.1 Dehalococcoidia bacterium CG2_30_46_9 | reverse complement strand
AAAGGATGGAGGCAAAAATCAATCGTTTTAACCATCTTATCACGCCCCACGATAATCTATTGGTTGTGGACCTTGAAAATGTTTTGCCGTACTGGGGTTACCATAATGTTTCAAGAGATTTCTTGGAAGAGGATCGCAAATTGGTGATAAATGTCCGAGAGGACTCTGCATCGATTGATATGTTTACCCATAAAACATCGGCAGCAAGAAGAGACGCATTTCATTATCACATGCTAACGCAGGAAGCTGTCGATCTTATCCTCGTTGGGGATGCCAATTTTGAGAGCAACATCTGTAGCTGTGGTCAATGCAGTAAACGGTCCCCAAAAATCCGAATTCTGACTAACAAAAGGCGTAATGATTTACTTAATTTATAGCGTTAATCTGCCTCATAAATCCCATAGGAAAAGAATGCCAGCTACCGTCCATTGGCGTCTACACAGGACCAGCAACTTGGCGAAGGGCTAATCGTTCTTTCCAACAATTGTTTTCAGTCTTCTCTCAAAGGTGCTTCTTTCTAAAAGAATCCTTCTCTGGCATTTAAGGCATTTGACTCCGATGTCGGCGCCAACTCTTACTACTTCCCATTCGTAGCTGCCACAAGGATGCGGCTTGCACAACCGCACCACATCACCAACCTTTATTTCTATAGCCATTTATCTCGCTGCGTATCTTCTCAGCCACATTCCTCGCCGCTTGGGCAAAATCCCTTTTCCCAGAGGCATAAAGAATTTGCCTGGAAACACTGATAATTGCTTTTCCCCCTTGAGCATCCACTCCATAATTGACCGCCGAAGCTAAATCTCCACCTTGTGCGCCGATGCCAGGAATAAGTAAAGGCATTTCCGGGCAAGTTGCCCGAACTTTCTTTAATTCCTGAGGATAGGTAGCTCCTACCACTAGACCAATGTTGCCATAAACATTCCATTGTTTAGCTTTTTGGGCTACTTTTTCGTAAAGAGGAAAACCTTCAACGCAAAAAATGTCCTGAAAATCTTGGGCTCCCGGGTTTGATGTTCGACACAAAATGAATACTCCTTTATCTTGGTAGCTAATGAAAGGCTCTACTGAATCGAAGCCAAGGTAAGGATTGACCGTGGCAGCATCAAAACCAAAAACAGCGAAGAGGGCTTTAGCATAAGCTTTGGCACTGTTGCCGATATCACTGCGCTTGGCATCCCCGATTATAGGAATGTCGGAGGGTATATGTTTAATGGTCTTCTCTAAGATAATAAGCCCTTCGCTTCCCAAAGCTTCATAAAAAGCCAGGTTAGGCTTATAGGCACACACCAGGTCACAAGTGGCATCTACAATCGCCCGATTGAATTCCAAAACATCTACCTGAGGCATAACCTCCAGGTCAGGGTCAAGACCAATACAAAGTAAGGTTTTGTTTTTGCTGCTGACTGCAAGTAACTTAGCGATAAAATTCAATTTTCTTACTGAATTATAAAACTTTCCCTACTTTCGTCAAATACTTGCTGGCTTAGTTTCCTTAGGCTCTAAAGACACACCTGACAAGCACATAGTATAATGTGTAACTTGGGTGAGAAATGAATTATATCGAAGCCGAAGAGTATCTTAATAGCTTCGTCAATTACGAAAATATCCCCGGGATTTCTTACGCTTCACCCGATTATGACTTAAGACATGTGGAGGAAGTGTTACACCAAATAGGCAACCCTCATTTAGCGGCTAGAACAGTTCATATAGCAGGCACCAAAGGTAAGGGGAGTGTGGCTGCCATGATAGCTCAGGTTTTGACTGACTCCGGCTATAAGACGGGACTGTATACTTCCCCTCACCTCCACAATCTCAGGGAACGAATCAAAGTAGATGGCACTTTGATTTCGGAAGAGGCATTTGCCGAACTAATGACAAAGCTAAAGCCTTATCTTGAGGCAGCAAACAGGAGACAGCTAACTTTCTTCGAGGTGTTAACTATCCTGGCATTTGTTTATTTCCATGAGAAGCAGGCGCATTTCCAGGTTCTGGAGGTAGGTCTAGGCGGCAGGCTTGATGCCACTAATGTAGCCCAGCCAGAAGTCTGTATTATTACTTCCATCAGCCTGGACCATATGCAGATTTTAGGCGATAGCCTGGAAAAGATAGCTTATGAGAAAGCGGGCATTATCAAGCCGGGTTGCACAGTCGTGCTTTCTCCCCAACCAGAAGAAGTAACTTCAGTAATCAGTAATATTTGTTACAAGCAAGGGGCGAACTTGGTTCGGGTGGGCAAAGAGGTTACCTGGCGTGGAATGAATGGTGACCTCTCTCATCAATCAATTATGGTTGAAGGCCGAAGGGGAATTTATCACGTGACTATTCCCCTTTTGGGAGATTATCAACTCGAGAACACTGCTACTGCAGTAGCTGCTCTGGAGGTTCTCGTCTCTCGAGGCTTTGATATTTCCTCTCAAGATATTGCCCAAGGGCTGGCTAAAGTCAAGTGGCCAGGGCGATTCCAGATTTTGCAACACTCACCCATCGTGTTGGTCGATGGAGCCCATAATGTGGCATCAATAAAAAGGCTAGTTGAGAATGTCAAAGCGTATTTTAGCTACAAACGAGCCCTCCTTATTTTTGGAGTCTCCTGTGATAAGGACATACCTGGCATAGTAAGGGAACTAGTTTCTCTTTCTCCGCAGGTTATTGTTACCCACACTTCACATCCCCGGGCTGCCTCTCCCTCAGTCATAGCTACTGAGTTCGTTAAGATGGGGGTTAACTCAAAGATTACTGAGAACATTCCTCAGGCATTATTCCAAGCTTTATCTTTGGCTAGCGAGCAAGACCTTATCTGTGTTACCGGTTCCTTATTTGTCGTAGCCGAAGCTCTGGACTACTTTTCTAAGGTTCCGTTGTCATAGAAGAGATAAGAGCTTCTTTTGGTAGCATTTTGCTCAGCACTTGTTGCAATGCCATGACATGACTACATGTTCCCCATTGCGAGAAAAAATAGCATGTGCAGTGCCATTTTTCATTGGAATAGCCTATTTTGTGCTCGTTGTTGTCTCCCCGGAAAACAGCGGCGAAATCTGAGAAAGTGATACGTTCTGGCTCCTGGGCATAGCGTTTAGCTTTTTCAATCTTGCCTATAAGGCTCGACCTCATTTAACCCCCTTGCTTTTTATTTCTAAAACCTTCCCGGGATTCCATCGGCTAGGCACAAATTTCACACCAGTGTCGATAAAGTATATAATAAATCTGGTGAGAAAACCAAAAGCAAAGATAAAAATGCAAAAGGCAAAAATACAGAGCAACAATCAGAAAATTTCACTTGATATTTGAGTTTTGATTTGTCATTCTGATTTTTAACTTTTGATGTTTGATTCTTAACTAAGGGTAAAGCCATGCGTGATCTATTTTTTGATGCCATGAAGAGTCATGAAGCTGAGTATATTGAAATCCGCTATGAGGAGAGCGCGGCCACTTATATTGAATATAGAGGTAGCCGACTGGAGGAGATAAGTAGAACTCGCAACTCTGGCGGCAGTGTGCGCACCCTGGTAAAGGGTGGATGGGGCTTTGTCAGCTTTAATTACCTTGAAGGCCTATGGGATAAGGTAGAGTTAGCAGTAAAAGAAGCAAGATTGGCTAGCGGAGACCCACTTCGACTTTCTCTTAGAGACCCTATAGTAGAGACAGTAGAGCCACAATTGGGTAAAGATTCAGCAAAGGTACCTCTGACAACAAAGAAAGAGCTTATGGATGAATACAATACTATTATGCTGAGTTCACCCAGGATTCAAAGCTCAAGGGTTGTCTATCGAGACATCAGACGCAAAGTCATTTTTGCTAATTCACAGGGCTGCTATATAGAACAGATTAAGCCCGATCTCGCCATACGATTAACTGCCGTAGCTCGAGATAATAGCGAGATTCAACAGGCAGGATTAAGCCTGGGGAGCACGGGTGATTTTTCCGCCATAGAAGGCTTACATGAGCGGGTAGCGGAGATAGCCAGGCGAGCAGCAGCTCTTCTTTCCGCCCCGCAGGTAAAAGGAGGTGAGTATACTGTGATTTTAGACCCCATTCTGGCTGGGGTTTTTGTTCACGAAGCTTTTGGTCATTTATCTGAGTCGGATTTCGTATATCAGAATGAGCAATTACGTAATATCATGGTTTTAGGCAGCAGATTTGGGGGAAAGCATCTTAATATCATTGATGATGCCACGATTCCAAATTTGAGGGGAAGCTATAAATATGATGATGAAGGAGTGCCATCATCAAAAACTTATCTTATTCGGGAGGGAATCTTGGTAGGAAGGCTTCATTCCCGAGAGACAGCAGCTAGAATGGGTGAGAAACCCACGGGAAACGCCCGTGCCTTGAGTTATCTCTTCTCTCCCATAGTGCGGATGAGCAATACTTATATTGAGCCCGGTGATGCATCTTTAGAAGAAATGCTCAGCGAAATTAAAGAGGGCGTTTATGTCAAGGATTGGTACGGGGGAACAACCAGCCTGGAAATGTTCACTTTTTCCGCTGGAGAAGCTTATATAATTCGCCAGGGAAGACTGGCAGAGTTGCTGCGTTCTCCCGTGCTAAGCGGCAATGTTTTCATTACCCTGGAAAACATAGATGCCATCGGCAATGACCTTGAGATGAATCAGGGTGGGGGGTGTGGCAAAGCAGGACAATCTCCTCTCCCTGTTTCCAATGGCAGCCCGCATATCAGAATTCGCCATTGCGTAGTAGGTGGAAGATAGTCCAAGCAAACCTCGCCTGAGTAATGTAACAAAGTTTGCCCATCCGGGCACCAGCTAGCTTTGGCTTGTGTTATTGGGTCGCAAGAAGCTGTCTACATCCCGCCGCTTGAACCTGCGGTCACGCCTCGGCCCCAGCCGATAGGCAGAAAGTAGCCCTTTATTTGCCCATCGCCGCACTGTGTTAGTATGAACCCTCAATAGCCTGGCTACCTCGGCAGTGCTCAGCATCTCCGAATCCATTTTCACCATACCTTACTCCTGTTTCCTGAACATTATCTAATCTAACTTAAGCTCCATTGCCTGTCTATCACCCAAAAGTCCTATGTACGGTGCCACCGCCAGTTTCGCCTGGTACAAAAGTCCCGAAAAAATAGGACCTTTTTTGGGTTTGGGAGGTAAAGTAAAGATAATGCTATTGACTTTGACCACAGTGGGTAGTACTATAATAGTAGTATTAAAAGAAGGCAACGATTCGTGGAGCGATGAAGCGGAGTCCCCAAGTGGTCGCTTGAGCTCCGTGGAGTCAATAGCGAAACCGACCGGGTAGGTTGGTTTCGCTATTTTTATTCTGGGTTGAAATGAGAGTTGTAGTCTTCACTGGTTCCAGGGAGCTATCGCAAAATATTTCTCTTGTCTTAAAGATGAGATGGCCAGAGTTAAGCTTGATTGAGGTCAGTGAAGCACGGGAAGCCATAGAGCTAATACATAGGCAATCACCACATGTGGTCATACTTCATTTCCACCCAGATGCCGGCGATTGCCCGGACCTTATATCCCAGATTCGTAGCTTTTCCGACGTCCCTATTATCGTTCTCAGCAAAAGCCAGGATGTTATGGATAAGGTAAGAGTCCTGGAAATGGGCGCTGACGACTGGATTGACCCATCATCCGTGCCTATGGAATTTATCGCCAAGGTGAATGCTATTCTTCGCCGTTGCCCCCCCACAATAATAACGCCGTCTCCTCTTTCCTCGGTGGCAGACTAACCATAAATTATGCTGCTCATGAGGTGTTCCTTTCGGAAAAGAAAGTGAAGCTAACCCCTATTGAGTACAAGATTCTCTGCCAATTAGCCACAAATCAGGGAGCGGTTGTCAATAATACCGACTTACTTCACCGTGTCTGGGGGCCAAACTATGAGAGTGATAACGAACTTGTTAAGGGGAGTATCCATCGCCTGAGGCATAAAATGGAAGATAACCCCGCCATCCCAGAAATGATCCTCAATGAGAGGGGTGTCGGTTACATTCTGAGATGCTCTGATAGCAGACAGAGACCTTTGTAACCTTTTCCAACCAAAAAGAGACCCTCTTTCACCATAAAGAGACCTTTTGTCGCCAAATAGCCACTGACTTCCCTGGGCTCAGCAATTACACTTAACCAGGCAAGATGGAAAGAATAGTGCTAATTCAGTCTGACATGGCGTTGAGCCGTGAGTTGACATTTTTCTTACAGCATTCCGGCTTTCAAGTTGCCAGTGCTAGCGAAGGGCGGCAAGCACTGCTTGAGATAAATAGAACACAGCCTGACGCCATAGTTATGGCTGAGGACATGGCCAAACTGAATGGGGATGAGTTGTGTATCCTTATCCGCCAGACACCCCAGGCTCCAGTGATTATCCTGGGCACCAAGCCAGAGGAATCTGGTGGCGTTCCCTTTCTGGAATGCGGGGCTAGTGCCTATGTTCCTTCCCCGCTGCAGCGAGGGCTATTGCTAGCCAGAATTCGCTCCTTGCTACGTCGCAAGGGCGCTCAAGGGATATGAAAGAGGATAATCAAGATGAAAGCTAGCTATAAGAGAAGGAGACTAAAAATGCCAGAAGCAAGATGCCCAAAATGTGGTGCTCACTATTATGGTTGGGCACTAACCGATCCAGAGCACCAAACTTGTTCCAAATGTGGCACTAAGCTAGAAATTTACCAAGAAAAGGGGAAGATAGCCCAGCCAGCGGATTTGGAGAGGACATCAAGTTGAGCTTTTACATTTATGAAAACTGGCTTTTCTCAACATATTCTGAAGCCGATACTGCAGCAAGACGACTTCATAAGAGAAGGAGCTCTGTTGGCTTAAGTTCCTGGCTGACTGGGTCAACCTGGAGTCCCATGGCTTCCAGAGCAGTAACTCCTAATATTGGGTGGTCACCTTCCTCGCCAAAGATGACCGGGGCATGCCCTTCGTATTCCCCTATCCGGTATAAAGCGCCACTGCCGTCCCTTTCTATCTTTTGCCCATTAGCTAAGCTGAACTTGCGCCTCCAGCGGGGCTTTATCCTTAAGTCATCCAGAATCTGGCGCGGGATAATGGAATACATGGCTCCGCTGTCGGCAAGCAGGTTTACTGCCCGGCATTCAGCGGGCTTTTCCGGATTATGTAGTGACACTTCGACTGTGGTGAAACCCATTCCGAGGTTATTATACCTTATCCAGATCTTCTTTACTCAAACCAAGATCACGCAAGATAGCTGCCAAAGTTCCTTTAGGAATATCTTTGCTTCCGTGGTAAGAAATGGTGGTATATCGATTCCGCTGGGGACACCACCAGACTTCATGCCCGCCCTTTGCCTGTCGCCGGAACTCGCATCCCAATCGCCTCAGCTTTCGGGTAAGTTCCCGATAGGTCATGGGGCACTCACTGTAAGGAGAAGCTCGCCATGAAGCACGGTATCCGGCTCAGGCTGGCGAAGTCCTTCAGGAAGGGGCAAGCCATCTTCCCTGCGGAGCTCCAGCAGTATCCTGGCCACGTCCTCAACGTTATCCAGCGCCTCGCTTATAGTCTGCCCCTCAGCATGGCAACCTTGAATAGCAGGGCAAGTAGCCATGTAGCCACCTTCCTCCAGAGGCTGAATTTCTACAGACAGAATATATCTTGCCATCGTGGCAATATCCTAGCAGAAAATGGTTATAACTTCAATTTTGACTATTACCATGCCGATGCCCTTGGGCTCCCTCATATTGCCGAAGTGATGAAGAGTTCAGAGAAGCTTTGTAAACTCGTCAACGGTAAGGCCAGCTTTGCGGATAAGGGTTCGCAGTGTGCCTGGTTTGAGTTCTTTTCTTCCGCCCGGAACGCTAAGATGCCGTCCATCGGGGTGATAAAGGATGGCATGTCCTCCTCTCCAGTGGTCAAGAGAGAAGCCAGTCCTTCCAAAGGCTTTGATGGCATCGTCTCCTCTTACTACAGGCAACTTTGCCATCAAACTGGCACCCTAGGAATTACCTCTACCTCGTCGGTCTCAATCTTGAGGGGAAGTCCTTCTGCTTTGCGCTCGCTCAGAGAGCAGCGTATCTCTTGTGAGACAAGCTCCGGTGTCTCTTCCGGGAGGGGCATATTGTGTTTCTCTCTCAGAGCTAAAATTCCCTCGATAGCCTCTCGGATATTGGTCATGGCTTCCTCTCGACTGTCGCCCTGGCTGACACAGCCTGGTAGGGCAGGGCAGTGGACGGAATATCCGATGGTCTCAGGCTCAAGGATAACAGTGAATTTCATAAACAACCTCCACTTAAGTAGCATAGCAGCAGGAATTTAAAAATGCAAAACAAGCAGTTCAACACAAATATGACAACTACCCATGCCGATGCCCTTGGGCTCCCTTCGGGGAGCCGGTCGATCCTGGGCGAAAAGGCACACCTTAAATTAAAGATGAGGTGGAATATAGATATGCCCGATGAGACCAAGGAATACCCGGGCTCCCCGAAATCACCCGTCCAAGCGTGTTTCAAAAACGTAGTGCGAGACCTCAACCAAAAAATATTTGTAGTGCGAGGCTTTAGCCTCGTGCACGACCCTGAAGGGTCGCACTACGAAAATGTTGAAACTAAGGGTGATAAGCAGAGCGGTCGATCTGCGCGGAAATCTCAACTATGATTGCGAGGTTCTTTCGCCTTGTCATTGCGAGGCACGACGTGCCGAAGCAATCTCAACCTCATCGAGTTTTAATAAAGGAGGTGATGCTTAATTAGAAGGAAAGGAAGGAAGAGAGCCAGGCTCTGGGATGACATTCGGGAAAGACCGGAAAAGTTGTATCTGTAATCTCGCTTGCTGGAAGTCCAGTGGTCGGTCTGGTGGAAGTAAGCTTTATCTCCGCCGCCGCTGGCGAGAAGTCTGAATCAAGGAGAAATGAATATGCGAAAAGCACTTTTAATAGGTCTGATAGTCTGTCTCGTGGCAATTGGCGGCATTGGTGCAGCTTTCGCCACCGGCATGAACTTCAACGCCGGTGTTGGGTCCCTCAGTACCGGCATTGGCACGGTCCCCCAAGTCAATGTGAGTCAGATAAATTGGGGGCCTGACGACCTTACCTATGATCCCCTATCGGACGAACCTACACTTACTCGGGTTTGGCTCCACTTCGATCAGGACCTTAATCAGGGTACTGGGATTGTTATTAGCCTTTATAACGCGGCTGGAGCCCTTATAGCAGATACCCTTTCAAATTTACCTGCCGCACTAGCAGCGGGAGGTACCTACCAGGGCCCCAACTTTGCCATCCCTCCAGCAGTCTCACAGATCTACTACATCAGAGTAACCGTATTCGAAGGGGCGGGTCCCTAGGGGTAAGTAATCCTGTCGGTTAAACCATTTTTCCCAGAGCCGAAGCTCCCTTTCCTCTTTCCGATAGGCGTTCCAATGGTGGAGCCATCGAGGGATTTGTTCTTCGCCACGATGGCTCCACCAAAGGGGCATGCAAGCCAAGCGTTATTACGCCCTGAAGTAAGTAACAGCTAGGCAAGACTGAAAATACGAAAGGAGGTACGAAGATATCACGTAGGGCTCTTCTGATAACTGTAGCGCTTATGGTTCTCGCTCTGGGGGCAATCGGCGCCGCCTTCGCTACCGGCACGGACTTCTTCAATGTCGGGGCACTCAGCAGCGGCAAGGCTGAGCTGGCCCAGGCCAACACTGACGATATAGGGTTTCTCTCAGCAGACGATGGCTCTGGTGTCGATAGAGTGGCGCTCTCCTTTGACCGTGACCTCACCGCCGGCAGCACAATCTGGGTTACAATAGATGACGAGGTTCACGGCTGGAAAGTTTTGGACAGCGCCCTAAGTAAAGACGATGAAGTGATAATCGAACTTGACGAGGTCCTTGAGATTGACGATATCGGTCAAGGCGCCAAGAAGGTCACGGTGGCAGTAGCCGAAAGGTAACGACCTCTTTAACGAAAATAAGCCAAAGGGAAGGCATAGAAACGAAAAGACTAGTAAAGCTGGCAGGCTGGCTGATATTCGGGGTAGTAATCTCGATGGTCTTGTTTATTCTGACTGCCTCTCTGTTGGGTTGGCGGTTTGATGTTGTGCCTACCAAAAGTATGGAGCCGGCTATTAATCCTGGAGGGATGGTGGTAACGCGGCCAGTAGGAATGGGGGATATCAAAGTAGGAGACACCATCCTGTTTACAGAGCCGCACATTGAGAAAGAGGCTCGCATTTGCCATCGGGTGATAGACATAAAACAGATTGACAGCCAGTTATTTTTTCAGACCAAAGGGGATGCCAATGAATATCCCGACCCGGACCTGGTTTCCCCCCAGAACTTCATCGGGAAAACGATATTTTATGTTCCCCGTGTGGGGAATATAGCCTATCTCTCTCATCTTCATGCAACCCCAATAACTTTTATGGGGAAGAAAATTTCCGTAGCATTGCTGGTAATTCTAGCCATAGGGCTGACTGTTATTGGCACGGAATTAAAAAACATGTGGGAATGGATATTTAGACCGCATGTAAAGAGGCGCCAAGAGATATTGAAGAAGCGAAACCGTGGACTCAAGGCTAAGAGGAGGAGAGAACGAGTCCTCGCCCGGTGATTGCCCTTGCCAGTGGCAAGGCTGGTAACCTACCTTTCCTAAATCCTGAGGCCCACTATAAGACAGGAGAGATTTTTCCATTGACACCCCAAGCGTTGCTTCGTAGAATAGCGGCACAGAGCTAATGAAAGTTTGGAAACCATTTAGGAAGTCGAGCACAGTGAGGATAGCATGCTTTGCCCTGGCCGGTGCTCTGCTGGTAGCCTCAGCGCTTGGTCTGTGGCGTTCCTCAGCAGGGCCAGGTGAGGTAACAATTCCAGGGGCAAGCTATGAACATAAGGGAACATTTGACTACCAGGTGTATCTCAAGCCCAATACCCTTTACGGCGAATTTATACCGCCTGAAGAAAAAGAGGCTGCGGAAACAAAAGAGGAGACACCTCTAGTTTTCTTCCGGGATATTATTGACGAGACGAGGTTAGCCTTCAGCTACAAGTTTGATTGTAGTGAGCCCGTAGCTAATGTCACTAATGACGTGGTGGTCACAATAACTGCGGAAAACCCAGGCGTGTGGCAGAAGGAAATAACGGTGCTGGAAGAGACCCGTACAGGAACGGAGTTCAGGGTAGACTTTCCTTTATTCCTTGACTCCCTTGATAATGTGGTGGACGATATCGAGGAAGATATAGGAATCACCAGCTCTGTGAGGAACTTCATCATTAGAGCTGTGGTACATACCAGCGCCGAGACTGCTTCAGGAAAGATTATCAAAAACGATTTTAGCCATGAGATAACAGCTATCCTTAAGCAGAAGACTTTGGAATTGGATGGTGACTTAAAGGGCAGTGATAACGGCTCTGTTGAGGGGGTGAAGTATGAGGAGGAGGGCTGGTTTGATTACGAAGTGTACCTCGAGTATAATAGTCTTTACGAATCAGGAGTGCTCCGGTCGGAGCCACTTCCTGTAGCAGAGCCTCCGGCGAGCCCTACTTCGCTTCCCCAGACTCTGGGTCCAGGCTTAGTGTATTTCCCTAACATAATTGACAACATTACGGCAACTTTGTCCTATCAATTTAATTGTGATAAGCCGATAAGGGCGCAATCAGGAGAGGTAGAGATTACCGCCACAATAGGAAAACCCAAACAAGTGGAGCAAGAGCCTTGTCTTGATGCCTAAAACCAAGAAAGAGGGTAATTTTAGCATCTCCTTCCCCATAGATATACACTATTTCAGTGAGGTGATTGACGCTATCCAGAAAGAGACAGGTGCTGGTGGGGGAGCCTACAACCTGAAAGTTAAAGCTGATGTCCACACCGTGGCTAAGACCGACCTGGGCACCGTAGATGAGGTGTATAGCCAGACTTTAGAGGGAAAGCTGGAGGGGAATACCCTTACCTTTGGGAAAGAGCCATCTCAGTCTCAATCGGGTTCCATTGGTGGAACCAATGTGGCGTCAAGTTCCCGAAGAGATTCTTTAAAAGTGCCAGCCTTTGCTGGGCTAATAGTAGCGTTAGTGGCTTTAGGCTTCCTCAGTTGGAACCAAGCTCGGCTCAAGCCAGCAGGGATTAATGCGGTTGAGGTGGAAGCTGCCCGGGCCAGAAAGAAGTATAAGCAAGTGATGGTAGATATTGAGGAGCTGCCCGAGGTAAAACCGAATGAGACAGTCATAACTGTAGGCTCGTTAGACGATTTGGTCAGGATTGCCGATGACCTCGTCAAGCCAGTGCTGCACCGAGGTGAGGAGAGAAGGCACATTTATTGTACCGTTGATGGCTTGGTAAGATATCAGTACGTCAATCGGGCTGAGGATAGCGCAGAATCTAAGACAGCCTCATAGCAACGTTTCCCGTTTATTTGTTAGAGGTTGTTTAATAATGCTTTCCTCCTTGTCACCCTGAACTTGTTTCAGGGTCTCGTGAGATGCCGAAACGAGTTCGGCATGACAGTTGCTAAA
>MNYE01000026.1:3646-12580 GCA_001873005.1 Dehalococcoidia bacterium CG2_30_46_9 | reverse complement strand
TCTGCTTGGGTTAACATGATATCGCCTTCGTTGACTTTCTTGACAAGTCCTAGTTTGTA
Source organism: Dehalococcoidia bacterium CG2_30_46_9 (assembly GCA_001873005.1). Classification (GTDB taxonomy): domain Bacteria; phylum Chloroflexota; class Dehalococcoidia; order GIF9; family AB-539-J10; genus CG2-30-46-9. The sequence goes on along the minus strand of MNYE01000026.1, from coordinate 12,521 downwards.
CCCGATATCAATTGAAAACTCAGCAGGTTTACCAAGGTCATCGAACTCTTTCTGGATGCTTCTTTGATATTGGCTCAAGTACTCGAAAGCATCACGCCCTAGTTTTTTCCTGAACATGCTACTTTGCAAATCAAATTCTTGGGGATTAAAGTCGTAGACAATTGTCATCATGCCAACAGATACCCTGTCGGAAAGCGAAACATCAAACCAGGAAACTAAATGTTTATGGTAATTCAACACGGAAGCTTGAAAGAGACCTAAAACGTCTTTAGGGACTTGATTTATAACCAAATGTACTGATGCGTCTCTGAGTTCGTTCATTCTTTCGAGGTTACGGCGAACTGGGTCATTTTCATTTATGAATACTTTTTTCAAACAATCACTCAAAGATAATGAACGTTTTGTCTGTAATCTTTTTTTAGGATAATAAATGGACTTGCGATTCTTACTGGAATCGATTATTTTTGCCTTCAACAATAGTTCCCATGCGTTACATATTAGATATGTGAAGGTCTCTATGCGGTATTTTACAGATAGCTGGTTTATAATTTCGAGAGCTAAAATATAAGCGCCGATGCTCTTATCTAGAACTTTCCCTTTAAGACCGGGGTTCCCACATTTTCTTTGCATTTACTTGTTCTCAGTTCAGCATGTAAGCTGAACTTTTTCTAGACACTGCCGGCTTTACTCAAACGTGCCTCTACCAGGTTGATTACCGCTTCATAAACAGCGTCTCGCTCACCTTGAGTAAGTCCAAGTGCGTTAAAGACGATATCATCTAACGTTTTACGATCACTGTCTTGAAGCTCAAGGCGTTCGGCGTCAACTAAACTAGCCTTGCAAGTCTTTGTGTCCAGTAACGTTGGCTTAAGCAAAGTGAGGTTACCTACCTCATAAGTTTGAATCTTCATTAGCCCATCACCAAAGTTCGCACGCCCTGTCACGTTTGCGAATAGTTGAAGAATACTACTATTTGCGGAAACTGCGAGCTGCCATAAGTGCGCTAGGGGTGAATGGATTTCCTGAAAATTGTCACTTACGTAGAAGCCGTCTTCCTTGATAAAAAAACGCATAACTTTATCAACAAGATAATTGACATTCATCGTAGGTTCGGGGCGGTGACCCAAGTCCCACCACCTATCCCGTCCCCAGCAGGTAGGTCTCTCATGAAACCCCTGCGCCTCACCCCATTTGATGTATTCAATCGCTGCCGTGCCTTTCAGCTCTCTTTTCTCTTTGTGACATAGGAACAGGTTGAACTTCAGATTGGTAAAGTCAACCAGAATGCGCTTGCATTCTTTCGGACTCTTAATAACCGGCGTAAAGAACTCTTCCTCAATCTCCCACTCTCGTATGCGCTCATCATCGAGGTAAAAGAACTCATTAGCGCCCGTGGTAAAACCACGCCGTACCTCAGCTATATCACCCAGCCGTACCAGCTTACCCTTGCCTTTTTCCAGAATCGTCCAATAGATATCTGGCGCTCTCAGGTACTTGCCGCCCCACTTGTTGCCAATGTAGCGAGCAGTCTTAATCAGCGAACCAGCGGCTTTACCAGTTTCCTCTTCCTGCCGTATCTCACAGCCGTCTTCTAAGAGCTTGCCCTGCTGAATAGGGAAGATACGGTATTCTTTTGTTGCCTTACGCTCTTTGGCTTCCTCAATCTCGTCAAAGATTACCGGTGATAGGATATGTTCAAACGGCACAAGGAACATCACAAAGCGGGCGGTTTTATCCAGTGCCCATTCACGGCGGTCATCCGGTGGTGAAAAGAGCACAATAATTGAATTGATATCGGCATTAGCAAAGGTGCGCTTTACCTGGTTATCCAGAACCAGCTTAACGTGGCTGTGCTTGAGCAGGAACTCCTGCAGGTCAGCCCCATAGCCCACATCCAGCCAGGAGTTGGAGGTGATAAAGCAGAAAGAGCCCTTTCCATTTAGTAGAGAAAGCCCATTCAAGTAAAAATAGATATACAAGTCACTCTTGGCATCAATCTTATGCGCTACCATGTTGCTGCTTGCCTTATAGCCGAAGAAGCGGGGGAACGCCTGGTATACTGAACGCGCCAGCTTGTCTTTATAAACCCTCTTGTTTTCTGCCGTCACCTTGTCACGCGGCGTCCGCGGGTCAGCAATGGCTTCCTGTCGGACATATGGTGGGTTGCCGATGACAATGTCAAAGCCATACTTTTCACTCTCAAATATTTCCACAAAGGCAATGTCCCAGACGAAGGGCACCTCTTTGGAAGCACCGAGGGCTTTTTGTGAAGCCTCGGTCTGCGCCAGTTCAGCGGTAAGGCTTTCAATCTCCTGCCGGTATTTATTGGCTTCTAAATCCATCTGGTGGGGTCGTGCTGCTCCCTTACCGTCTAGACCTATCTGATAAGTCTGCGGACCTTCCAGCTTCCGCCATAAAGACTTGATACGCTCCTGGATGGTATGCTCCCTGGCAGCCAGAATATCTGAGAATAGCCGTTTCTCCTCGTTTTTCAAAGCATCCACTGAATGAAACTTGCACGTTGTGTCGTTGTTGTAGAACTTGAGCTTTTCGTTTTTCAGGGTCGTGATTCGGGCTTTCAACGGTGGTGGTATCTCCTGCGAGGCGGTAATGTGTCCCAGGTTCATGCCGCCCACTTCCTGCACCAGGCTATCTCCACAGCGAATCTTGAACGAGAAGTGGGGCAAGAGAGGCTCTCGCCGGACATGCAGTTCTTCCCGGGTAAATTCAGCATCAATAATTAAAGCCAGCCAGAGGCGCAGCTCGGCAACGTGGCACGCCCACTCCATCACATCCACACCATAGAGCGACTGGCCGATAATCCGCTTCTTCTGCTCATAAGGTGCTTCGGTTACACCAAGAACATGGTTAGCCCTCTCCTGGAGGTCATCCATAATGTTAAGCATACCCACCAGAAAAGAGCCAGAACCGCAGGCAGGGTCCAGCAAAGTGATGTCATGAAGTCGTTCACTCAGTGCGGGCCAGAGACCAGCGGTAGCGATGGCTTTGTCGGCATCACTTTTCTCATCCGGCTCCAAGGCGAAGACTAGCTGGTAAAGCAGTTCCCTTCTGTCTTCTCCAAGATAGTTAGCCAGATGGTCAACCAGCGATAAGCGGCACATCAGGTCAATCTCGGTTCTGGGGGTGTAGAATATGCCAGCCTCGCCACGCTCATCTACTTCCTCAGAGACATTAACCAGGCTTTCATAGACTTTACCAATCATCTCCGGGTCAACGGCTACTTCCTTGTCTAAGGGGCTGTCCTCCGCAATGGTGAAGTTGTAGCGTTCCAGGAACTTCAGAATCTGCTCGAAGCGCCGGTCGGAAATGACGGCTTTATGCTCCAGGTCGAACTTGTTTTCAGTGAAGAGACCACCGTTGAGATAAGGCGCCAGAGACAAAGCTCCTTTGATTTCAGCGGGGAAATAGTTGTAGCCACCGTGGAATTTGTTGTTGAAGGCTTCAAAGAAAAGCACCTTCAGCCAGTTATCCACGAATGAATTCTGGCTCTGCCCGGAGCGCTGATAACTCTTCCAGAAGTTGAGGAGGAAGTCGCAATCATTTCCCAGCCAGCCCTTGCGCTGAATAAAGTAGATGAACATACAGCGGTTGAGGAACTGGAGGGAATAGTCATGCGCCCAGGCATGGTTGTTCGCCTGACCCAGCAGGTCTTTTTCTAGCTCTCTGAATTGAGTTTTGTATTTTTCAAAGAAATCCCTGGTAACTGCTTCAACGTCAAAGGCTTCATCATGCTTGGACTGGATAGTTAGTGGTTGTAAACCGAACATATCCGGCTGGATGGATTGCATGTCCAGCATGGCGACGCGCTCTGAGGCGGTGCGGAGACGCTCCTCCGGGCCGACGGTGATACGCCGGAATAGGCGGCGCTTTTCTGCCTCTGCATCATACTTTACGTTGATAAAGTGCCAGTGGTCTTGTGCTTGGTTGGAGAAGATAAATAGACCATAGGGATGTTCTTTAAGAAGCTGGGTGACTACAGGACGTTCCTGGCCTAATAGTAGTCGGTCTTGAGGCAGACGGCTGTAAACAATGTGGAAATCGTTGTTCTGCCCGCCACCGGCAAACAAAACAGGGTCTTCGGCTAGGGCGTTAGTTGCGGTTTGATTCCAGCCACGACGAGAGAGAGGCTGGTTCACGCGGTCATAGTTCAACTCGGACCAGAACAGCTTCTTGAGCGGTTCCAGCCCGCGGAGGTCTTTAAGGAGCTCCAGAACAGATTGTTCACGTTCCAGACAGTCTATTATTCCAACCTCCCATAGAGATTTCTGTGGTGAAATTTACATAACTGTTTATATCTTACATCACGCTAAAGCGCAGTTCAACAAAAGAGGCGAAGCATCAGAACAGGTCACAAAACGTCAGTTTGTGACCACCAGCTTTCAGGCTAGGCTAAAAAGACAAAGCAAAAGATGCCACAAAAGTTCTTGATTTTGCCCTGCGCGGTTCGCCTGAGTCTTACGACACCCAGTCGAGACATTTGAGGAAATTGCGATTTAATCATCTGCATAGCCAGCAGTCACTTGATACGCGGTAATCAGAATAGTGTATGAGCTGTTGAGACATCTGTCAGAACCTCAAAGGACGAGCATACTTCCGTTATAGAAGCGGAGATGTTAAGAGCCTGTACCGGGAATCGGAGACCTCAGAAACAGAGGACCTCGGCAAATATTGGATTTGATGTTAGTATCCTGGAAGGCATCAGCCGATACCGCAAGCCATCGAAAACGAGCAGCCTATCATGAGCCATGTGGTCGAGTCGACTAATAAGGGGTTCAATGTTATCCTGCCCAAATCTTGCTGCAAGCTCGCTTACATCCAATCCTTCCACCAACAGACGAAGACGCAGCATTGCTTCCTCGGATGCTTTGTCTCTTGCATTCAGCTCTTCGACATCTTCGGTTATGCCGTCCGGTCTCTCAATGTAAGCATCCAGGTCAGCACGGTTTCTGAATCGTCTACCGTAAAGGTGAGAGGCTGCTGCGGGGCCCAGTCCGACATACTCGCCTCCTCGCCAGTAGTTGAGATTATGCAGGCATTCACACCCTTTGAGGGCGAAGTTTGATATCTCATAGTGAGCGAACCCGCACCCGAGAAGGAATGACCTCGCCTGCTCAAAGAGCTGAGCCTGCATGTCATCGGTCGGCAGATCCTCTGGCGGACTCTTCTCCAGGGGTGTGCCCTCTTCAAGAGACAGGCAATACAGTGAAATGTGTTCTATGCCAGCGCCGACCAGGGTTTCTAGCGCTTTGCGTAGTGTTGACCACGACTGTCCGGGAAGCCCGATAATTATGTCGACAGAGACGGACTTGAAGCCAATCCTCCTGGCTATCTTTATGGCTTCAATAGCCTGGGCTGCGTTGTGGATTCTGCCGACGCTCTGGAGTTCATAGTCAGAAAGTGATTGAACGCCAATAGAGACACGATTAATCCCTGCCTCTTTCGCAGCTTCAAGCAGTTCACTAGTGGCAGATTCGGGGTTTACTTCGATTGTGGACTCAACAAGATTAGAAAGATCCAGCGACTTTCTGATACCGCCGACGAGGTTTCTGAGGTTTCTAGCCCCGAGCAAGCTCGGTGTGCCTCCTCCCAGATACAGAGTCTGGAAGGATAGCCCGGCATATCTACAGGATTCATGCACGACTGCTTGTACATAAGACTCGAGGGAACCTAATCGTGCCGGCAGGGAATAGAAATCACAATAGCTGCACTTCTTGACGCAGAAAGGGAGATGGATATAAAGCCCCCTCACACTCACTCCTCCATCTTCAATAGCAGCATAAATGCCTCCTGGGGCACCTCTACCGAACCCACCATCTTCATTCGTTTCTTGCCTTCCTTCTGCTTCTCAAGGAGTTTTCTCTTGCGTGTGATATCACCGCCATAGCACTTTGCCAAAACATCCTTTCTTACCGGGACAATGTCTTCTCTCGCTATTATCTTGCCGCCGATAGCAGCCTGTAAAGTTATCTCAAACAGGTGTCTGGGAATAAGCTTCCTCAGTTTATGTATCAGTGCTCGGCCTCTAGGAACGGCGCTATCGCGTACAGACACAAAAGACAGAGCGTCAACTTGATTCTCCTTGACGAGTATATCCACCTTGACGAGGTCGCCGCTACGATAGCCAGCAAGCTCGTAGTCCATACTGGCATATCCCCGGCTGACGCTCTTGAGCTTATCGTAGTAGCCAGTGGTCATTTCAGCGAGAGGTAAATCATAGGTCAGGAGCGCCCGCCTGGTGTCCGGATTTTCCATGCTTACCATGGTACCACGTTTAGATTCGGACAGCTCCATGCACGCCCCCACGAAGTCATTTGGAATGATGATTCGTGCCCTGATTATTGGCTCTTCGATGTGGTCAATATAATGAGTGGGGGGAAACTTGGATGGGTTGTCTATCATCAGAGCTTCTCCGCGGGTAGTGACCACTTTGTAGATAACTGAGGGCATAGTGGATATAAGCTCCTGCTCGTATTCTCTCTTCAATCTCTCGAGAGCGATTTCCATGTGCAGCATGCCCAGAAATCCGAGACGGTAACCATGGCCCAGCGCCGCAGAACTCTCCTTTTCATATACAATAGAGGAATCGTTGAGCTGAAACTTCTCCAGTGCCGTTGTAAGCTTACCATAATCGTTGCTATTGATGGGATAGATACCGCAGAACACCATAGGTTGGGAGTGCTTGAATCCAAGTATAGCCGGTGTTTCAACGTAGTCTGGCGATATAATGGTATCACCAACGTGGATATCACCAGCCTTTCTGATAGTCGCGCCGACGTAGCCAACCTCTCCTGCTGCTAACCTATTGCAAGGCGTGATTTGTGGCAAGAAATAGCCTACTTCGTCAACCTCGAAAACCTTGGATGTGGACTTAATCATGATCCTATCGCCGCAGTGCAAGCTACCAGAAAAGAGCCGGATGTGTGGTATCACCCCGCGATAAGAGTCGTAATAGGAGTCAAAAATAAGACACTTTAGAGGCTCATCCGGGCTTCCCCGGGGTGGTGGAATCCTAGAAACGATTGCCTCGAGCAAATCGGGAACACCAGTTCCATTCTTAGCAGAAATGAGTAAAGCGCCATTAGTCGGCAAACCTAACATATCTTCCAGTTGCAGACGACACTCGTCAATCATGGCCATGGGAAGGTCAATCTTATTGATGACCGGGATAATCTCGAGTCCGGCATCAATTGCCAGATAGGCATTCGCGATGGTCTGCGCTTCCACTCCTTGCGAAGCATCAACCAGCAGAATTGCCCCTTCGCAAGCCTTCAAACTCCTCGATACTTCATAGCTGAAGTCTACGTGTCCAGGCGTGTCAATAAGGTTGAGTGTATACTTCTCGCCACTTCTTGACTGATATGGCATTCTCACCGACTTTGCCTTGATGGTGATACCGCGTTCACGCTCCAGGTCCATGCTATCGAGTACCTGTGCATTAGCAGTAGTGTGGAGTACTCCTGTTAGCTCGAGTATGCGATCAGCGAGGGTTGATTTGCCGTGGTCGATGTGAGCGATGATGCAGAAATTTCTTATGCTATCCATTACCAAATTGCATCTTAGCACGATTGCGGTTTGTCGGGCAAGGAATACCCCCTTCGATAGCTGTCATATTCCTTCACAGCCATTGCGGTACCATAGAGGAAAGTATTGGCGTACCCTTGTGGGAGATTGTGTTGACCCGTTGTCAAGTACAAACTTGAGCCCGATAGGAATTGGAAAAGATTCAGCTAAAGGGTTAGAATTAGCTTGCCGGGTGCAAAGGGTAGATAATAAGCTGCATGGAAGAGCTTACACTCCATCGAGATAATAAGGAATTCTACGCTACATTATATGGAAATTCTAGTTATTGTGTTGTGCTTTGCCCTCCTCATCCAATGTATGGAGGGAATAGGGGGGATGGCAGACTAGTTACAGTTGCGCAGGAGCTAGCAAACTACAATATCTCTGCCCTCTGTATTGACTACTCTTCTTATACTGGTGGCGATGGAGAAATTAGAGATACCTTGTTTGCCCTTACGTATATGGAGAAAATAGCGAGTTCACTAGGCTTGCTTGGCTACTCATACGGAGCCGTGGTTGCCTCAAATGCTGCCGCCAAGTTTCCTAACTTAAGGGGTCTTGCTCTTCTTTCCCCTTTAAAAAGAGTAAATGGCTTGGAAATTGATCTGAGCTCGAATTGTAAAAAACTAATAATCTACGGGTCACATGATCCCCTCGTTATTGAAGACATTGATGAGCTTTACCGTTTGGCCAAAGGCGAAAAGCAAAAGTTTTCCTTAGATACAGACCACTTTTATTTCGGATATGAAAGAGTTGCTGCTGAAGCTGTGAGGAGATTTTTTCACGAGGTATTTCAGGTCTTAAATGAAGAGGTAAGTTAGAGGAAAGGGGCAAAATGATGAAGCTTCGGGAATATGGATGCTTCTGCTAAAATGGACAAAGGAGCGCACCAAGTATTGAAGCCGAAAAATGGTAGTTAGATTTTATGGAGAACCTGAGCTTAAGAAACCGGTTTTGATCGCCGGCTGGCCAGGAATCGGAAATATTGGCATAGCTGCTGTAGATACTCTAAGGGAGCAAATTCAGGCAGAGGAATTTGGGAAAATAGAGCCATGGGGCTTCTTTTATCCGAAAAAGGTTTCCATCAAAGGTGGCTTGTTGAGGGATTTAGAGTTTCCTATTAATAACTTTTACTACAAAAGACTTGAAAGGAAAGATTTAATATTTTTTATTGGGGAAGAACAACCCTCGAGTCAAGGAGGATTTTACGCTAAAGGTGAAAAGGCGTATGAAATGGCTAACTTAGTTTTGGATGTAGCTGGGAAATTCGGCTGTCAAAGGGTTTATACTTCGG
>MNYE01000026.1:0-3582 GCA_001873005.1 Dehalococcoidia bacterium CG2_30_46_9 | reverse complement strand
AAAGTTAAAGGAGGAAACAAAGAAATATCCAAATACAATTCTGATAAGCGAAATCGAAGAAAGGGGAAACGGAGGCACTATTACCGGCCTAAACGGCCTTCTACTGACGGTGGCTAAAAAGCGGGGATTGGAAAGTATTTGTTTAATGGGAGAAATACCAGATTGGCTTTCGGGAGCACCGCTTCCCTATCCAGAGGCTTCAAAGTCAGTGCTTGAGGTTTTTGCCGATATTCTGGGAATTAGCCTTGATTTTACTGAGCTTGATAAAATGGCTCTGAAAATAGAAGGAATTATTGAGGAAATCTATGAAAAATTCCCATCGGAAATAAAAGAAAGGTATGAACAGAGAAAATTTGTTGCCCAAGCTGAGTCAAAGGCGATAACTGAGGAAGATGCCAAATGGATTAAAGAGCATATTGATGAGCTTTTTAAGAAAGGTAAGGAAGATGGAGAACAAGCTATTTGAGATTTACAAAGCTCTCCAATTTCACAGTCCGTCTTTAATTGTCGGTTGGCAAACTCACGATGTTGGGAAAATAGGCTCGAGAGTTATTGATTTTCTGAATGAAAAGCTGGGAGGCCAGGAAATTGCTGAAATTAAACCCTCAGGGTTTTTCTCATTGGAAGGGGCAATGTTTGAAAACGATCTAATCCAGGCCCCGGAAAGTAAATTGTGGGCTTGCCAGAAAAATGGTCTTTTGACCTTTAAAAGTGATGTGCCTGAGTATGAACAGTATAAATTTTTGAGTGCCGTGCTGCATCTGGCTCAATATCACTGTAAGGTCAAGGAACTATATACCATTAGCGGGACTGTTTCTTTGATTGCCCATACTGCTCCTAGGCGCATATTGACAGTTTTTAATAAGCCAGAATTTCGAAAGCGACTTCAAGGCTATGGGCTAGAAGATTTGACCTGGGAAGGACCACCGGCTATCAGCAGTTATCTTTTATGGTTAGCCCGAAGAAGGGGTATCTCCGGGGTGAGCCTTTGGCCTCAAGTACCATTTTACCTGGCTGCTAAGGAAGATCCTGAGGCAATAAAGCTGGCACTATCTTTTTTGAACCGGAGATTTAACCTGGCTCTGGATTTAAGAGAACTGGATGAAGAGATCGTAAGACAAAAGGAGAAGATAGCTCGTCTGAGAGATGAAAATCGCGAAATTAATAGGTCTATAAGGGTTTTACAGATGGGACTTTCGCTAGGTGAAGAAGAGCAGATGAAATTGGCTAGAGAGGTGTATGAAGTTCTTTCCTATCCTTGTCATTGCGAGCCGAAGGCGAAGCAACCTCCAGACGAATACAGGTAAACAGGAGTTCAAGGTAATGAAGCTAAAAGGACTAGAAGTAGGCCCTTTTGCCTCCAATTGCTATGTCATAGGTTCTGAGGCTGGCGAGGGGATAATTATAGATGCCGGAGCTGAGGCACACAGTATCCTCAAAGCTATTGAGAATCTCAAGTTAAACATAAAGCTGATCGTGGCGACCCATGGTCACACAGACCATGTGGAAGCAGTAAATGAGGTTAAGAAAGCCACCGGAGCCAAATTCGCCATCCATAGAGATGATGTGCAAGCTCTCTCCCATAGTGGTAGTTTCCTTTCTCATCTCTGGGCCACTTCGATTTCCTCTCCACTCCAGCCTGAAATATTGCTCCAGGACGGAGATACTGTGGAGGTAAACGGTCTTTCCTTTACCGTGCTGCATACCCCAGGACACAGCCCAGGAGGGATTTGCCTCTTGGGGCATGGAGTAGTATTCACTGGTGATACCCTTTTTTGTCAAGGCATTGGCAGATTCGACTTCCCCGGGGCAAGCGGTCACCAGTTGCTTAACAGCATCCATACTAAATTGATGGTTCTCCCAGATAGCACTGTGGTTTATCCGGGACATGGCCCCCAGACGACTATTGGTGACGAACGCCGCTGGAATCCGTTCTTGAGATCAGGGCTTACTCTCTAGCTTGGAAAGGCGTAACTACACAGCTATCCGCATGTCACCCTGAGTAGTTGCCCAATTTATTGGGCTTTCCCGCCTGATAAATCAGGCAACTACAGATTTTTCGCCGGAGCCTGCCCTGAGCGTTATCAGATTCTTCGTGGAGTTTACCCTGTGAGATTCCGAAACAAGTTCGGAATGACATTACAGGGCTCAGAATGACAGCAGGGTGAGTAGTTACCGATTGTCCTCTCTTTCAACAATGATTTCTGTTTCTGAGGCTACCTGCTTAAACACAGTAGCATCACCACTGACTCTACCAAACACGGTAACCGGGCTTGCCGGGCGGATTTTATTTCCCCGGCTAATAGGAGTTGGTCCGAAGAAAATGCAAAAGGCTTTACCTTGGGGCCAGTAACCCAAATCTCCGATACTTACTAATTTTTTCCCAGCCTCTAGATCGAGACTAACAGGAATCGAGAAATATATTTCTTCTCCCCAAAGATTGACGTGAGCTTTGATAGGCAATGCTTCCCAAATTGCTTGAGCTGCCCTGGTATCATTTAACTCGGCTGTTGTCTCAATTGTGCCAGCTTTTATCCGGATTCTTCTTCCCACGTTAGTTATGCCTCCTACAAAGTCATACTTGTGGTGAATCAGGCAAACATTAGTTAAGTCTGTCTAATTATATAACCCCGCTGCTTAACCTTCGACAATCTCGATAACTTTAATCTTGCTCTTGAAGCCGCTGAGGATTCTAACTTTGTTTTGGGGAACACCAAAGTGCTGTGCTAACACCTTAATAACTGCCTTATTAGCCTTTCCTTCCCTGGGCGGCTCTTTGACATTCACAACAAAGCCGTTACCTTCTTGGCTGACTTCTTCTTCCTTCGAACCTGGTTTTACCTTGACTTGAATCTTCAGTGACTAATTCCTCCGGTAGGTTAACTATTGCTACTATCGCATTGCGACAAAAATGGTGGAGCTGATGGGATTCGAACCCACTACCTTTTGACTGCCAGTCAAACGCTCTCCCGATTGAGCTACAGCCCCACGGAATAAAATCATAGCAACAGAGTTGCTAAAAGTGCAAACTAAAGGTTCAAGCCAAACCAGTCCAATATTGAGCGTAAGCCAAAATATCCCAGGTATGCTAAAGCCATATTCTTAATTGTCCTCCCTGCCCAGGTAACCAGGAAGAATCTCATCCAACCAAAATGTAACATACCTAGGAGCACAGCGAAGGGGTAATAGACGGGGTTGAATACAGAGGCCATAACAAAGACAGCTTTGGAGCCATGGCGGTGAAGGATATTGCTAAAACGAATATACAGGGAGTTATTGCTGTCCCGGAACCACCCTCTGCCACTGTATCCGGTAAAATAGGCGCTAAGAGCGCCCAAAGTTTCACCAATCCCAGCTACCGCACCTACAACGGCAGGGTGTAACATCCCACCGAGAGTGAATGTGATTGGTATGGCAAAACCAGGCATAACTAGAGTTCCGCTGGCAAGTATGTTGATAACAAAGCAACCAAGATAACCCCAGTGTTCTATCTCTTCTAGAAAACTTCGGTGGCGAATGATGAGGATACAGAGGACTATAGTAACCGCCAGGGATAAACCACCTATTATCGCTTCTCGCTTG
>MNYE01000018.1:8395-12957 GCA_001873005.1 Dehalococcoidia bacterium CG2_30_46_9 | reverse complement strand
TCCCGAAAGACGTTCAGTAGTGGGATAGTATGGGCTGCCGGCAATACATTATCTGTATTCACTTCCTTAAGTATCTCGAAGTTGTCCAAGATATTAGATAGCTGGAGGCAAAATCTTTCTACCTCGTCTTCGCTTAAACCCAAACGAGCCAGCCAGGCTATATGTCTTACCTGTTCATGGCTTAATTTCATACTAGCTTAAGCAAAATTATAGCACTATGCCATAGATGGTGTATAATGCTGGAAAAAGGAGAAAGGATTGAAGTAGAATGAAGGAAATCCGTAACGTCGTTTTGCTTTCTCATCAAGGTGCCGGCAAAACTTCGCTTGCTGAAAGCATGCTCTTTATCTCTGGCGCTATTCAGCGTTTAGGTAGAGTTGAAGATGGCACTACTACTTCAGATTATGACCCACTTGAGATAGAACGCCATATGGGCATCAATCTATCTTTGCTTCCACTTGAATGGAAGGGGACAAAAGTGAATCTCATCGATACCCCGGGTTATACTGATTTTATTAGCGAGGTAAAAGCAGGTTTGCGTGTAACTGAGGGGGCAGTAATTGTGGTATGTGCTGCCTCAGGTCTTGAGGTGGGTACAGAACAAATGTGGCTTGAAGTGGAGAAGCGGCATTTGCCTTGCTTAATCTTTGTCAATAAGATGGACCGTGATAATGCTGATTTCTATAGCACTCTGGAGGGAATTCAGAAAAGATTAGGGAATAAGTGTTTGCCTGTTCAGTTGCCCATAGGATCTCAGAGCGATTTCCAAGGTGTTGTAGACCTGATAACAATGAAAGGTTACTCTGGTTCGGGAGAATCACTTCCGAAAGAAATAGAAGTCCCTTCAGCACTTAAGGAAAGGGCGGCAACCTTTCGAGAGAAGTTAATTGAGGTTGCTATCGAAGTTGATGATGAACTCATTACCAAGTATCTGGAAGGTGAAACGATAAGCGATGAGGAGATTTTTCGGGTAATGAGGCGGGCTACTATAGGCGGCAATTTGGTGCCTGTTTTTGTTGGCTCTGCTCTACGCTGTATTGGAACTCATTCACTTCTGGATTCTATTTGTCTTTACTTACCATCACCTGAGGAAGACGGCACCGCTGTAGCTACAAACTTAAATGGCAATAATGAGGAAATCAAAACCAGTATAGAAGGGCAAGTACTTACTAGTCTCGTCTTCAAAACCACTGCTGATCCCTATGTCGGCAAACTGAGCTGTTTCCGCGTCTACTCCGGTGTTATTTCCAGCAACTCCCAAGTATGGAATGCCAATAAAGGTGGCATGGAGCGCATTGGCCAATTGTTCACTCTATTGGGTAAGAATCAACAATCTGTATCTCAATTGACTGCTGGAGACATTGGCGCAGTAGCCAGATTAAGCTTCACTACTGTTGGTGATACTCTCTGTACGCCTGAGCATGCAGTAGTGCTTGCGGGAATTGATTTCCCCAGACCAAATTTTGGCATGGCAGTTCAGCCAGAGACTAAGACAGACTTGGACAAGATGAGTACCGTGTTATCGCGAATTTGTGAAGAAGACCCCTCCCTGCAATTAAGACGTGAACCGGATACCAATGAGTTTATTATTTTTGGGCTTGGTGACACCCATCTGGAGATAATCAAGGAAAAAATGCGTCGTAAGTTTGGTGTGGATGTCAAGCTAGAATTACCTAGCGTTCCTTATCGGGAAACTGTTACTGCAGTAACCAAGGCGGAATACAAACATAAAAAGCAGACCGGAGGGCATGGTCAATATGGGCACGTTTTCCTGCAATTGGAGCCTCTACCTCGGGGGAGTGGATTTGAGTTTACCCGGAAGATTTCTGGTGGGGCTATCCCTTCAAACTATATTCCAGCAGTGGAGAAAGGAGTCAACGAAGCAAAGCAAGAAGGAGTGCTGGCCGGTTATCCAATTGCTGATATAAAAGTTACTCTCTACGATGGCAGCTTTCACCCGGTAGATTCTTCAGACATTGCTTTTAAGATTGCCGGTGCTATGGCGTTAAAGAAAGGACTCTCTCAAGGACAACCTGTATTACTTGAACCCATAATGAATCTAACCATAACTGTCCCTGAGGCATATACGGGAGGTGTTATTAGTGACCTGAACACCAAGAGAGGACGGGTACTAGGCATGACTCAGGATAACGGTAAAAATATTATCACCGCCCAGGCACCTTATGCCGAGCTCCTCCGTTATGCCCTAGATTTGAGATCAGTAACACAAGGGCGTGGCAATTTCATAATGGAGCTTGACCATTATGAGGAAGTGCCGCCTCATATCAGCCAGAAAGTAATCAATGCCAGGAAAGAAAAGTAATGCAAATATAAAAATGCAAAAATCAAAAGTTTAGTTTTGATATTTGATGTTTAATTTTTAATTTTCTTATAGTAATTCCTTTAGCTTGTTGGTAAAGGCAGGTAGTATTTCTTCCCATTTACCTACTACACCAAATTCTGCCTCTTTGAAAATATTTGCTTCAGGGTCTTTATTGATAGCTATAATATGCTTGGAACCCGAACATCCGGCGATATGCTGACTAGCGCCTGATATAGCTACGGCAATATAAACATCCGGGGCGACAATTTTGCCTGTAAGGCCAACATGCGTTGCCTCTGGCACCCAGCCATTATCAGCCGGTGGACGAGAAGCACCTACAGCACCATGCAGTAGATCAGCTAGCTCCTTCAATATGGTTTTAAAGGGTTCAGGTCCACGCATGCCTCTGCCTCCACTGACTATCACAGGAGCATCTTCAAGTTTTACACCAACTACTTCTTCCTTTACAGTTTCTAGTACCTTCGTTCTCACCTTCGTCGTATCTATGCTGATCCTGGTAGGTATGATATTGCCCTGAACTTGTTTCAGGGCATCACGCTCTATGGGTGACATTGCTTTGGGTCTAACAGTGACTACTTGAGGCATAAATTCACTAACAAATATAGCCTGAGCATTACCTCCGTAAACTGGTCGAGTTTGTCTCAGAAGCTTTGTATTTGGGTCTATCGTGAGGTCAAGACAATCTGTGGATAAGCACACCCCCAATCTAAAAGCAAGGCGAGGAGCTAACTCTCTACCCATAGAAGTTTGACCAAATAGAACGATTCTGGGTAAGGTATCTTTGGCCACCTTTTCTACTACCTGGATAAAAGAATCCGCCTGGTATTGCTTCAGTAAGGGGTCTTCTACAGTGTAGACTTTATCAGCGCCAAAAGCAATTGCCTCTTTGGCTGCATCACCAATTTTGTCACCGACTAAAAGACAGGATAGATCTTCCTTCAAGTCATCGGCAAGTTTCCGACCACAACCCAATAACTCAGTGGTGATAGAGGCCAACTTACTATCTATTTCGCCACAAACTAGTACACCTTTATTTTCTGCCATTTTCTCCTCCTTTTTCTTAAAGTAATTTTGCCTGTCTCAGCCTCATGGCTAGGTTAGCGCCAGCCTCGGCTGCGGTTTCTCCCTCGATTACCTCACATTTAGCTTCCTTAACAGGTTGGAAGAGCTTAGTTAATTTGATGCGTCTTCCCGCGGCGCCAACCTGGCTAGACTCAAGTCCAATATCGGCAGGCTTCCACACTATGGGCTGTTTCTTGGCTGCTGCCATAATTCCCTTTAAGGTAGCGTAGCGTAGTGCCCCTAGTTCACTGGTCACTGTAATCACAGCCGGAAGTGTCACCTCAATTTTTTCATAACCATCGGGGATGACCCGCTCTACCTTTGCCTTTCTATCAGTAACCTCTACTTTCCGCACTAGAGTTACCGCAGGTATTCCCAGAATTTCAGCGATACCCAACCCTATCTGTCCAGCATCCCAGTCAGAAGATTGCCTGCCGCAGAGAATAAGGTCGTATTGCCCTATCTTCTTTATCGCTGCGACTAAGGCATGAGCTGTGGACCAACTGTCACCTCCATCAAAAGCCTCATCCTCCAAGAGGATAAGATCGTCAGCTCCCACAGCCAGGGCTTTCTTAATCACATCACGGACTATTTTATTTCCCAGACTGAGTGCCGTGATCTTGCCCCCCAGCTTATCCTTGATTCTCAGGGCGGCTTCCAAGGCAAATTCATCATATTGGCTGATTACCGGTTTAACTTCTGGGCCTGTCACCATTTTATTAGCTACTGTGTCGACCTTGAACAAAGATGGTGGAGCTTCAGGATCAGGAACCTGTTTAGAGCAAACAATCATGTTAATGCCAGGCATTTAACCAACCTCCTTTAATATAAATTTCTGGTAGAAAAGATTACAACAAAACTTGATTGTTGTCAATATCGCATCGGCTCTAATGTACATGTCATTGATTTGACATTATCTTTTTTCTTTGTTATAATTTTATTTGTCAAGTAAAATAAGCTTAGGCTTACTTGACAAGGAGGGAAGGCATAATGATGAAACTTTTATGGTTATGCCAATGGTTCTTTCCTAGTTTGGGCTCTTCGCCAGTATGATGGGCTCTAAGGGTTGATGGTAATGTGCTGGCAAAGAGCAGTAGGAAGCCCCGAGCTCTTCATGGCTATGTAGGGCTCCTAAGGTAGAGAGTAAAGGGTATTC
>MNYE01000018.1:0-8368 GCA_001873005.1 Dehalococcoidia bacterium CG2_30_46_9 | reverse complement strand
GGTGATTGAAAATTGAATAGTGTATGTTTGAGAGAGCTTCCGAGTTGTGGAAGCTCTCTTTTTATAGTGTTCTGCAAAAATAGCAGCATTATGTCATTGCGAGGAGCATAGCGGTTGCGAGGCGTAGCCGAAGCAAACTCGGAGCGGGATTCCTTGCTTACACTCGGAACAAGCTCCGCAATCTCAGGGTAGGATGGTATAGATTGCTTCGCTTCACTCACAATGACAGGGGGGATTTGTGGAATGATTTATGCGGTTAACCATAATTTGACCTTACAAAAGTGGTGCGGGAAAATTAACCTGGTAGGAAATAAATGATTCCGGACTCTGGTATGTTTAGAAAAACAAAGATAGTGTGCACCATCGGTCCAGCATGTGGTTCGATCGAGATGCTAAAAAAGCTAGCTATAGCTGGGATGAATGTAGCACGGCTCAATTTCTCTCACGGTACTCGTGAAGAACATGCCGCTCGTATAGAACTTATTCGCCAGGTTTCATCACAATTAGACTTGCCCCTGGCTATTCTGCAAGATTTGCCCGGAGCTAAGGTTAGAATTGGCAAGCTCAGAGAAGAATTTGTCACACTGGAAAAGGGCAATGATTTTATACTCACTAGCAAAACAATTCTAGGTGATGCCTATATAGCATCAGTTAGTTTGCCTTCTTTACCCAGGTATGTTAATCAAGGGGACACTATATTTTTGAGTGATGGCACTATTAAGCTGGAGGTTGTAGGTATCACCAACACAGAAATCAAATGTAGAGTGGTTACTGGTGGAGTATTGACTTCTAAGAGGGGTATCAATGTGCCAGGTGCAGGTTTCGGTGTATCTTCTACTGATAATGATCTGGGTGATTTGCTCTTTGGTATTGAGCATGGACTGGATTTTGTAGCTCTTTCATTTGTCAAAGAAAAATCTGATGTGCTGCGAATAAAACAGTTTCTCCAGGCAAGAGGCGCGAATATACCGCTTATTGCCAAGATTGAGAGCCATGAGGCAGTGGATCACTTTGACGAAATCTTAGCTGAGGCTGATGGCATAATGGTAGCTCGGGGTGACCTTGGAGTAGAAATACCTGTAAGCAGAGTGCCCTTGGTACAGAAAGAAATCATATCCAAATGCAACCAGTCTGGCAAGCCTGTAATTGTGGCCACCCAGATGTTAATATCAATGGTATATTCCCCATTTCCGACGCGTGCTGAAGTTAGCGATATCGCCAATGCTATCCTTGATGGCACAGATGCGGTGATGCTCTCAGAGGAAACTGCTATTGGCAAGTATCCTGAGGAAGCTGTCGTGACAATGGCGCAAATTGCTATTGAGACTGAGAAAGCACTACCTTTTCAACGTATCCTGTCAGAAAATAAGGAAAAATTCACGTCTCAAACCGACGATGCTATAAGCTACGCTGCTTGTCAGGTAGCACATCAACTTGGAGCAGTGGGCATTATAGCTTACACTACCTCAGGAAGCACTGCTCAGCGGGTATCCAAATATCGGCCGAAAGTACCCATCTTGGCTATCACGCCCAGCGATGATGTTAGAAGGAAACTCTGCCTCTTTTGGGGAGTATATTCCTATAGAGTTATTGGTTATACCAAAGTAGAAGAGATATTTGAGCAAGGGGCACGATTAGCTGTAAAATCAGGCTTAGCCAAAAGCGGTGATTTGCTTGTTGTCACCGCGGGAGTCCCATTTGGAATGGCAGGCACCACTAACATGCTCAAGGTGCAAAAGGTAGATTAAAGAATTTTGTTTCTCCATTTAACTTTCCATCAGGAAAGATGATAAAATTAACAAATAAATAGCAATGACAGCGGAAATAGGCAAAATAGAGAGGCCGCTTGCAGAGCAGTTTAAGCACGGGGAAAAAATTTACCTGGTTCCTCTGATATTTGCTGGCGAAGATATGCCATCTGAGTACAAGGAAAAATGTTCTTGCTATTGGCAGCAGGTAGAAGAGCAGTTAACTAACCTGGAGACTAAGATTGGCAAAGTAAAACGAATTTATCACGAGTCGATTGCGGTACACGGCGATGAAGGCATGAAAATTATTGAGAGGTTCAATCTTAGTAGCTACCAAATTGCTAAAATCAGATGTGATAATGGTGCTACTCTGGAAGGAATCGAAGATGCGGAATTATTGAAGGAAGTTACAGATTGGCAAAGATGTCTTTTGCTCGGACTTATCAGTGAAAAGGTGGCTGGCATAGTCTCTCAATCTTACTTCGAGGCTTCAAAAAAACGGTATGAATTTATGGTTAAGAAGATAAGTGAGACGCTTAAAGATGATGAAGCTGGACTTCTTTTCATCAGGGAGGCAAGTAGTTTGCAATATCCTGATGATGTAGAGGTATTCAGCGTTTTCCCACCGGCGCTGGATGAAATTCATCGGTGGCTTCGTGACCAAGCCACTAAGACAGAGGAGTAGCGAAAGATGTCTTATCGCTCGCAATGACAGGTAGAGTTGTGCGCTGATTTATGCGCTTGGCTATAAATAGCTTTAGCATTTGATGGTGAGTTATGAAGGTAAGGAAGCCTGTTGTCTCAGGTATGTTTTATGATAGCACCGCTAAAGAACTCTTAAAACAGATTGAATGGTGCTATAAGCATGAACTTGGGCCTGGAGTCACCCCAAAGATAAATATTAAGGGGCGAAGGGAGATTGTTGCCCTCGTTGTTCCTCATGCCGGCTATGTTTACTCCGGACCAGTGGCGGCTCATGCCTATAAGGAACTGGCTAATGATGGAATCCCCAATACAGTGGTGATAATTGGTCCTAACCATACCGGATACGGTGCCGCAGTCTCTGTATGGGCAAAAGGTGTCTGGAAAACGCCGCTTGGAGAGGTCAAGGTAAACGAGGAGCTGGCTTCTAGTCTTTTAGATGGAATAATCCAGGCTGATGAAACAGCTCATCTATATGAGCATAGTATTGAAGTGCAGATCCCCTGGCTCCAGCATCTCTATAAAGAAGAGGTAAAGATTGTACCCATAACTATGCTGGCTCAAGATATAGAGACAGCCAGAGAGGTGGGACAAGCAATTTCCCAAGCTAGTGATAATATTGTGGTTATCGCAAGTAGCGATTTCACTCATTATGAAACTCATGCTGTTGCTACAGAGAAAGATAAGTCTATGATTGAAGCCATAATTGACCTGGACGAGGAAAAACTATATCAACAGCGTGAGCTACTTAATAGCACAATGTGCGGCTTTGGTCCGGTAGCCTCAGTTATCGTAGCAGCCAAGGAAATGAAAGCAAAAAATGCCACCTTACTGAAATATGCTACCAGCGGGGATACCACCGGAGATTTCTCCAGGGTGGTCGGCTATGCTTCCATCCTTATAAGACGGTAGAGCCTGTCTATCTTACCGAGCTTATTATCTTGCCTTTGATGTCTTCCTCAATAGTAATGATACCAAAGGAATCCGCAGCTTTTCCCAGGTTAAAAAAGAGAATACCATCAATCACTTTATTCTGGGATTCATGGGAATGTCCATAGACAATGGCATCCACCTTATCCTGGACAAAGATGTTTCTCACTCTCTTCTCTATTCCCCAGGAAGCACCCCAGCCATGAGTAATACCAATCCTTTTATTTCCTGTATCTATTATTTCCTTAGCCGGGAGCATAGCCTTTAGCTCAGCCGAATCCATATTACCATGAACCGCCTTCACCTCTCCAATTTGCTTTAATTCATTGAGCACTTCTGTGGAGGTGAAATCTCCAGCATGGATGATGAGATCAACCCTGGAGAGCAAATCAAGTATTTTCTTGGGGAGACCTTTGACCGAACTTACATGAGTGTCGGAAAGCACAGCTATCTTCATAGTTGCTTATAATATTTGTACTAATGAACGCTGGAGCAAGTAGATCTATAAGCCGAGTTCTGTACTCCGAAGTGGAGTGGTGGCCATCCATCTAGCCCCAGTGTTACCGCTGGGGTCAAGCGACCAACCCAAGGGCTTCGGCCGAGCACCTTAAACCGCAACCAAAGAAAACCACAGTTCTCCCGGGCGGTTATCGCCCTTCTATTCGGTCTTGCTCCAGGTGGGGTTTGCCCAGCCAATCAGTCACCTGACTGCTGGTAAGCTCTTACCTCACCATTTCACCCTTGCCCTGTTCCCTTGCCACTCTTTGTTTTTCAAGGGATAGGTGGTATGTTTCTGTGGCACTTTCCGTAGGGTTACCCCTCCTGGGTGTTACCCAGCACCCTGCTCGGTGGAGTTCGGACTTTCCTCCCCGTACTAATACAGGGCGGCCACCCGGTCTACTTGCTCCATGGTCAGTTTATAGCTAATGAAGGGAAAAGTCAAATTAACCTATCGCTTTTGGGGCTATTCCACACAGAGTATTCTGTTACAATTATTGCACTGGACTAAATCACCGGCTTTGACTCGTTGCCATTGGCTTGTAGGCAAGGTGATGCGGCATCCCAGGCATCTTCCTTGCTCTACCTTAGCTACAGCTTGCCCTCTTGTCATTCTTAGCTGTTCGTAAAGCCTCAGATTTTCCGAGTCAAGTGGCTGCGCTAGCTCTTGACGCATCTCAGAAAGCCTATTAAGCTCAACCTCAACTTCAACTTTCCTTTGCTTGAGGCTTTCTTGTCTTTGTTGCCATTCCCGCTGCAATTTTTGCACTTCCTTGCTGCGGGCTTTTACCTCGGCTTCCATTTCTTCCACCTGAGCCATTAGTTCCAATAATTCGTCCTCTTTCTTTACTATCTTGCTCTTGAAGCTTCTAGCCTCGTTCTCCAGATTCACTAGCTCCTTAGGATTTTTGGTCTTGCCACTGTAAAGCTTATGGTTGGTCTGTTTCATCTTCTCTTGAAGGTCTTCTAGCTCCCACTCCATCTCCTTTTGCTTTCTCTTAGCCTCTGCCAGTTGTTGTTCTTGCGCAGTGAATTTGGATCCGGCGGTAAGCAAATCCTTGTTGTCCGCTAAGTGATTTTCGATCTCGTTTAGTGTTTGTTGTTTCTTTTGGATTTCCAGGTCTACCTGTTGTAGCTTATAGAGCTGTCCTGCCAAGCTCATCCCGAGGTTTATTGTAAAAGCAGTACAATACCTTTGTCAAAGAAGCTTCGTCAAACAACATTAACCGGCAGCGTTTAGCAATACCCGGTTGTCATTCTGAGCCCTTCGCTCCCTATCATTCTGAGCGTAGCGAAGAATCTGTGGCGATCAGGACAGGCTCCGCGAAGAATCTAGACCCTTCGCTATCGCTCAGGGTGACAAAATAAACAACGTTATGAACCTTATTTCTTTTTCTTCCGGCGCCCAAGGTAATAAATCCCCAGAGCAGCAAGGACAAGCCCAATAGCAAGGCCACGCATGGCACGATTTATTTGAGGAGCGGAGGAAATACCTACACCGGTTGACACCAGTAGACGAATATATAATTTCACGGTCAGAAAGTCGCCTGGCTCAGGAGCAACTCCTAGCCATATCTCCCAGTCCTTGTTTGCCCATTTTGCATCTGAAGGTATGGTAATTTTTACCTTTACCGGGACACTAGAATTGGCTTCTATCTTGACTCGTTGAGCAAAGTTTATCCAGCTATTATCGGGGAAGTCAGCCCTTCCTTGTCTTCGTTGCGACTCCTCAGGATTGTAAGTAACGAGAATAAAATTATCTTCCCTATTATCCTTATTATAAATGGTGAGGTTAAATTCAGTTTCTTGACCTGGGAGCAGGTCACGTATTTCTACTTCGGCTGGAGAGACGCTGAAACCTTGAGCTAGAACAGAAGAGGTCAGAGCGAAAACAAGAAAAGTGGCAATGGCACCAGAGAGGCATTTGCTGTATCTTATCATCAAGCAGCCACTGCGCTTATGGTAACTTGTGCTTGCATCTCCCTACCACTGTAGAAATAGGTAGGAGTTACTAACCTCAGCCCAAATTGTCTTTTATCGCCAGGCGCTAAGCTTGAGCCGGTGCTACCATAAGGCCAAAATTCGCTTTGTGTCTTGGTGACAGGAACATATCCATCTACATTAGGTCCACGAGTGGTATCACCAGATATACGGAACCATAACCCATAAATATGTTGTCCACTGCTTCCATCGTTGCTCAGCGTCCACTTATATGCTGTAGGGTTGCTAACCCATTTCGCATCTTCACCGACAATAGAAGTTTTCACATTGCAATTGCCAGCCACTGTCAAAGTGCACCATTCAATTGGTGGGATTGTTTCACGGACAGCGTTTGAGGCGACATTTCCCAAATCCCAATTTGTCTTGTCCAGAGTGATAGAAATTTCATCGGCCCCGGTCATGGTGATGGTTATGGTGCCACTATCACCAGCCAGTGTGGGCAGAGAAAAACACAACACCAATATAAGAGCTGATAATATACCTAGAATTTTTGGCTTCATCCTTGCCTCCTAACCAATTTAAATACTACTGATCCAACCAAGGTTAAGACTCTTCGCTATATACTTCTTAATATAGGTGATCTTAATTCAGCTAAAACTGACCTATGGTAATAAACCATTGATGGATATGTCAATAGGTTATTAGCAGAATTTTTCAACAAAGCTGATCGTGGCTCCTGACATGCTTGACTTTATGCTGCCGTGTCTGTATAGTTTGCCACAACTTTTCTACCTATGGAGAAAGATGTCACAGCCTAAATTTAAGCAGTTGGAGCGAGCTTATGGGTTTGATGAAGTATCACTCGTTCCCGGAGATGTAACTATTAATCCTGACCAAACAGATATAAGCTTCAATTTGAGGAATCTTACCTTCTCCATCCCTATACTGGCGGCAGCTATGGATGCTGTTGTTGACCCTTCTTTTGCTGTCAAGTTCAATAAGCTTGGTGGACTGGCTGTTCTTAATCTTGAAGGGATACAAACGCGCTACGAAAACGCCGACGAAATCATGGAGTGCATTGTGCAAACCCCAGAAAATAAGATTACCTCTTTACTTCAAAAGATTTACGCCGAGCCTATCAAGGAAAATCTTATTAGTGAACGTATCAGGGCAATAAAACAAGCAGGTGCTATTTGTGCTGTCTCGGTAACTCCGCAAAACGCTAAAACGCTAGCTCTTGTTGCCAAGGATGCTGGAATAGATTTGCTGGTAGCGCAATCTACAGTCACGACAACCCGGCACATCTCCAAGAGCTATCGGGGGCTCATATTGTCTGAGCTATGCCAGACAATGTCCTTACCTGTTATAGTGGGCAATTGTTGCAGCTACAGCGCAGCACTTGAATTGATGAGAACGGGGATTGATGGCATCCTGGTTGGTGTGGGACCTGGGGCTGCTTGCACCACTAGAGAAGTTCTTGGTGTGGGAGTTCCCCAAATAACTGCTACCATAGAATGTGCCGCTGCCAGGGAAACTTATTTTCAAGAAAGTGGCAAGTACGTAGCGGTGATAACTGACGGAGGTATTCACACTGGGGGTGACTTATGCAAAGCATTTGCTGCCGGTGCCGATGCAGTAATGATTGGCTCCCCACTAGCCCAGGCGGAAGGGGCACCAGGAAGAGGCTATCATTGGGGAATGTCCCACTCCCATTCAGCTTTACCAAGAGGAACACGTGTCAAGGTTGGTACCATCGCTTCTCTGGAGCAAATTCTATTCGGCCCCAGCTCTGTAACCAATGGTACCCAAAACCTGGCTGGCGCCTTGCGCACCAGCATGGGGGTGTGTGGCGCTCGAAACATCAAAGAAATGCATAAAGTCAAAATGATTATTGCCCCAGCTATAAAGACAGAGGGAAAATATTTCCAGATAACCCAGCACGTCCCTTAGAGGAAGGCGGAAAAGCAAAACCACACCCCGAAGCCGATTAGAATAAAGGCGCAAATAGTAAACACGGTTTTTTGTACCCGCTCCGTCCACCACTTTCTTGATTTAAAGGTGATTACGGAAAGAAACTCGTACCAGACCAAATCACAAGGCCAATGTACCAGAGTAAACAGAATAATACCAGGCATACCGAAATCAGCCGCCCGGGTTATTAAAGGCATGCCCACAAATACCCACCACAGGTAAAAAGCAGAGTTGCTGCCTGTGATGACTATGCCGGTAACTAGAGAACTAGATGGGAGCCCGACTACTTCACCAATATTGTAGTTGCCCAATTTATTGGGCTTTGCCTGATAAATCAGGCAACTACGGAACAGGCGAAAACCTAAGTAAAATAGTGCCAGCCCACCTACAATGTATATGACTTTGACAACTTGTGCCGAAAATATAAAGTAGCCAAATCCCAAATAGATTATAACTATGAGAGGTAATTCGATGACGGCATGTCCTACGGCAATTCGGGCACCAGCATTTTTATCACTATAACTTTTGGCTATTGTGACAGCAGTCATCGGTCCCGGCAACATGACGCCAGTCAAGGA
>MNYE01000098.1 GCA_001873005.1 Dehalococcoidia bacterium CG2_30_46_9 | reverse complement strand
GCCAGTTCAAGATAGGTATAATCTTTCCCGCGGGAATGAACCTTTCTCTTGCGGATATACATACCATGAAAATCATAATATTTTACCTCTTTTTTGTCAAGTACCTCGCAGAAGAAAAATCCCTAAAAAATTTCCACTACACTTTTTCAAAAATTTCTACCTTTCAAAGCTAGCACCGTCCCCCTCCAAAGCTAAGAGGCAAGAGGGGGGTCTCAAACTTGGGTGTTATAATGGGGATGAGATTCAAGCGGAGGCAAATATGCTGGTAAAGATAGAAACTTACTTTGATGGTGAACTCTGGTGTGCTCGAGGGCTAGGGGATGATATATTCACTCAGGGCGATACTTTGGATGATTTATACCGATGTAGTTAAGCTTCTTCAACATCTAGGTTACCAGGTTGTTAGGCAAAGAGGGAGCCATATCCGTCCTATGTTCGAAGTCCTGTGTTCCGTGTTCTATGTTCTATGTCCAAGAACCCCGCTTAGCTTTTCCACAAACCTTTTGACATCTTCTACCCTTCTTTTCACCGACCTAGGAGGTAACCATGCTTCGTAGAAGTTTTGATGGAGAGAAGTAGCCAAGCCCCAAAGCTTATCGAGTTCAGGGTCTTTCGTCTCTTCACACAGTTCGTCCAGATATTCATTTGGTTCACCATGACTCCTTAATCTTCTCCCTCGTTTTGCTGCCACGGCTTTGAGTATTTGCGAAGCCGCCCCCCAGCCTTTCTCCGAGGCCTGAACCCAGTCTTCCTTCGCTAATAGCCCCTCCGCCTCACGAAGATATTTCTCGCTCAAAGAAAGATGAATATCAGCCTGTGTCTCAGGGTCTTCTGAACCTGCCTGAACAAGTAAAGCCTCCAGGCTGATCTCCTCCAAGGACTTTTCTTCCGATAAAGCCTTTTGCCTCAGCTTCTCAACAATATTCTCAGGTATTTCCAGTACAATACTCATGACCTCACCTTCCCTGTGAGTTAAAGCTGCCAA
Source organism: Dehalococcoidia bacterium CG2_30_46_9 (assembly GCA_001873005.1). Taxonomy (GTDB): domain Bacteria; phylum Chloroflexota; class Dehalococcoidia; order GIF9; family AB-539-J10; genus CG2-30-46-9. The sequence continues at coordinate 2,575 of MNYE01000098.1, read as the reverse complement.
ACCATATTATAACACTCAATCAAATATAGCGCAGGAATTTTAAGCAGGATGTGAAGCAAGCTTGAATATCCTCAAATCTCTCTATCTTCATCCTTTATGACTATTGACTGTTGACTAACGACTACTCTTGACCTTCTTCTCCACCCAGTGATAGGTGCGTCTTAAGCCCTCCTCAAGGCTCACCTTCGGCTCCCAACCCAGAAGGGTCTTCGCCTTTTCGGTGTTGGCGGTGCGGCTGCAGGGACCCACTGGCTTGGACAGATCGTGCTTTATCTCGATGCCCTTGCCTGAAAACTCCACGATCTTCTCTGCTAGGACGCCAATGGGGACGGGAATGCTGGAGCCGATGTTCACAGTTATCGAGTTTGTTGAGTTCATTGAGTTAGTAGAGTTAGAGAGAGCGGCTTCGAGCTTGAGCAGGGCATCTACACAATCGGAGACATACAGGAAGTCACGCGATTGTTTGCCATCGCCATAGACTACAAAGTCTTCTTTGGGATAGAGAATTGCTTTGCGGATGAGGTCAGCAACCACATGGGCTCTTTGCCCTAATGGCTCATTTTCTCCGTAGACATTGAAGATGCGGGCTATACCTACAGTAATAGTCGCTAGTCGAGAGTCGGGAGTCATGAGTCGGGAATCGGCAGTTCCTGCCATCCAGGAAAGCTGGAGTTCGCCTAATAGTTTGGCCCAACCGTAGCCACCATCGGGATTAATAGTCGGCAGTCGAGAATCGATAGTCGTTAGTCCAAAGTCTTGAGTCCTGAGTCGAGAGTGACTATTCTGGGAATCGGCAGGGTTGACTAGTGACTGAGGACTGCTGACTGTTGATTGTGTGAGGTCGAGGTCGGATTCGGAGAAGATTGCATCTGAGGAGAATTGTGATTGCATGGGATAGACAGCACAACTGGAGGCGTAGATGAGTTCTTTAACCTCCTTCTCAAGGCAAGCCTTAAATACATTAGTGTCTATAAGGAGATTTGTTTGTAGAGTAACAAGCTCGGATATCTCGCTGCCGTGAAGGTATTCCAGGCTACCCACCCTAGCAGCAAGGTGGAAAATGACATCTGCTCCTTCAATCGCCTTTAAAGTCTGGGCATAGTCCCTTAAATCCGCTTTCCTGACTTCTATGTCCGAAGTCGTAAGTCCCAGGTCAACGAGGTTCTCAGTGCCCAGGTGCGCAAAGTCGCTTGCTATAATAACCCGTCTTCCCCTTTCAAGGAGCGCCTTCACTAAATGGCTACCGATAAAGCCTGTCCCGCCGGTTACTATAGTTTTCATGGTTTATTGAGTTCCTTGAGTTTATTGAGTTTGTTGAGTTCCTTGGATTTGTCCTTGCCTAAAAGGTATTGGATGAAGCCGGAGATTAGGCGAGCTACTTCTTCAGATTTGGAATACAACTCATTGAACTTTTCTTGAGTAAGATAGCCCTGATCTAAGGCGGCATAAAGCTGGCTTTGAACCTCAGCTGCTGATCCCTTAGCAATAAACAAAAATTGAGTAAATTCCTTCGTTGACCTTCTTGAAAATCCCTCAGCTATGTTAGACATGATCGAAACCGCCGCCCTTTGAATTTGCTCTCTAAACTTGTAATCACTGCCAAACTCCTTGTTAGATTCCACAGCATTATAAATCATCTTCACCAGCACCCTAGCTTCTTGCCACGCCTTTATATCCTCGAATCGTTCAATTTTCATAATTAAACTCCGCACTTCATCAACTCTATGAACTCAATAAACTCTACAAACTCCGTAGGAGTCTTCTGGCTGCGATGCGCACAGCTTCATCTGAGCTATGCCTTGCCTGCCAGCCAAGTTTTTTCATCTTTTCCACATTGAAATGAATTACAGGAACATCTCCAGGCCAGCCTCTCTTTCCGCCAGTGTACTTAAAACTGACATTGTTCAGGCCCATTTCCTTAGCCACGATTTGAGCAACCCGGGTCACTGAAGTGAAGGAATCACAGCCAAGATTGAAAACATCATAGAGGCTACTGGAATTTTGAAAGGCGCAGAGCATTCCTTCAAGGCAATCCTCCACCAAGAAGAAGGGCTTTTCCTGTTTCCCGTCGCCTAAGATTTCCAGTTCCCTGGGGTTCTTTCTCAGCTTCTGGATGAAATCGAAGATGACACCATGACCCATCCGGGCGCCAACCACATTGGCAAATCTGAATATCCAGGCTTGAATTCCAAAAAGGTGGCAATAGGCACTAATAAGACCCTCGCAGGCAAGCTTCCCAGCGCCATAGAGGGAGATGGGGAGAAGAGGACCAAAGGTTTCACCCAGGGCTATCGGCAGAGCATCTCCATAAACGCAGGCACTTGAAGTGAAGAGGAGCTTCTCTATATTATTCTCCTTCATAGCCTCAAGAACATTGCGAGTAGCGATGGTGCAATTCTTTAAATCAAGGTCGGTAACTTTATTCCCGGTGGGGATATCAGTATTAGCACCGAGGTGCCAGACGATTTCATGGCCTTTGATGGACTCCTTCAAGGTTTGAAAGTCGAGCAGGTCGGCCGGGATGAACTTGAAATCCTTCCTTGCAAGGTGATGCTCAATATTCTCTTTTTTCCCT